>NZ_QFFX01000001.1:0-134935 GCF_023522295.1 Prevotella sp. TCVGH
CATCTGCCCAAAGACTCCACTTTAGCAATGGACCGTGGTTATGTCGATGTCGCGCAATTCCAACGTCTTACAGAAGAAGGCGTTTGCTACGTGACAAAAATGAAGAAAAACCTTAAGTATGAGGTACTTGAATCCGTTATGTACGTCAATACAGAGGGACTTGTGGCACATATTGACCAAAAAGTACGTTTTACAAGAGGGGAACTCATCCATGAGGCACGAAGGGTGGAGATATTTTATGCGAACAAGAAACCAGTTGTGCTATTGACCAACAACTTTGACTTCACGGTTGAGGACATTGCTGAAATTTACCGCTTAAGATGGGCTATCGAGTCGTTATACAAACAACTTAAACAGAACTTCCCGCTTCATTTCTTCTATGGGGACAGCGTCAACGCCATACAAATACAGACATGGGTTGTTCTGATAGCTAATCTGCTGATAACGGTTCTGTCGAGAAGCATCAAGAGACATTGTGCATTCTCGCAAGTTGTTACCATGATACGACTTATGCTTATGTACTACGTTGATTTTATCGCATTCATGGAAAATCCCGAAAAAACTTGGAATGATTTCCTTGCAAAGGAGATGCAAAAAGCGCCGCCAGAACCAAGTCTTTTCGATTAAGAGGGGGCTTACTTTTGAAAAAATAAACCCCGAAGTCCAATTTTACTGGGCTTCGGGGAGGATATTTATGCTCTTTTGAGTTTTACCGGACAGCAATAATAAAAAATATTATTTCCGCTGCCTCATTTGGCTTGAAAATCTGTTGTTTTATCTTGAACAAAGGGTTTGTCTGCTGCAAAGACGGGCTGAAAGCCCAATAGGAAATTAGCCCAGGGCAGCGCCCTGGGTAACAGTGAACAAAGTAATTTGCGCTCTGAAAGAGCAAAAGGAAGGAAAGAACGAGTATTTCACTGGCTCCTTTTGCGCTTACAGCGCGCCAATTAGTTAACTACCGCTAACCCAGGGTGTTACCCTGGGCTGTATTCCTTTTGGGGCTTCGCCCCGTCTCTGCCCGTAACATCAGCTGCAATGCTTTGGGATTATCATTTTTTGGAAATTTCGCCCCGTCTTTATTCGTTACATCAGCTGCAATGCAATGCTTTGGATTTATCATTTTGTTGAAACTTCGCCCCGTCATTGCTCGTAACCATGGCTGCTAGTGCAATACACAATATTCTTTTTTGTTCATGGCGCATACTCCCCGTCACTCTTGTTCATTTGGCAAAAGCCTATAAAACCAATCTGCTAAGGGTGAAGGACAACTGAGCAATCCCTCATTGTATTGTAGATTGAGAAAAGAGAAGCGGATACGTTCCTGTGGGTGGTATCGCTCGTTATAAACAGACAGGCTTCTGCCACTCACACAATTTATGATGTCTCTCCTTATTTCCATGCGTTTACATTTTTAAGCGCAGAAAAGTGTGATAATACCACACTTTTCCGCAGTCGTCAGTGAAAAAATAGCAATTATTCATAAAACAGACAAGTTTTGTGAAAGAAATATGGAGAAGGGCACGATTGTTTTATAAAAAGTTGTTTGTTGTCAAAAGCAATTATTTTTCTTTGTTTTAACAACGAGTTGAATATTTTTTAGCAAGACAATTATTTTTAACAACGAATAAAACAAAAGAAACGAATTTTCATTGTTGGAAATCCATGAACGCAGGCGTTCAACGAATGCAACAAATTTAGAAAGACAATATTTTTTAACAACGAATAAAACTTTCGCGAGAATCCCGTTGCGGCAAACAATACATTCCATGAACAAAGAAAATATTGTGTATTGCAGTAGCAGCCATGGTTACAGATAATAGTGAAAGAAGCCAGAATAGGTTTATAACCCAGTGCAATGTGCAGCAGCCATGATTAAGAACAAGGACGGGGCGAAGCCCCAATAGGAATACAGCCCAGGGTAACACCCTGGGTTAGCGGTAGTTAACTAATTGGCGCGCTGTAAGCGCAAAAGGAGCCAGCGCAATGCTCGTTCTTTCCTTCCTTTTGCTCTTTCAGAGCGCTAATTACTTCATTCACTGTTACCCAGGGCGCTGCCCTGGGCTGTATTCCTTTTGGGCTTTCAGCCCGTCTTTGCTGCGTGCAAACCATTTTGTTCAAGGTAAAGCAACAGAATTTCAAACCAAATGAGGTAGCGGAACGTAATAGCAGCTTATGTTACACGAGCATGGATTGGACGAAGCCCCGTTTTTGCTGCGCGCAAACCCTTTGTTCAAGGTAAGCAACAGAATTTCAAACCAAATGAGGTAGCGGAAATAATATTTCTCATCATAGCAACGGAATGACACGGAACGACACGGACGTGTCGTGAAATTTCACAATAAAATCATTCGACGTTCTAAAAAAATTGTTGCCTTGCTAAATTTGTGTTATTCGTTGAACGCTTGCGTTCATGGATTTCCAACAATGAAAATTCGTTTTTTTTGTTATATTTGTTGTTAAAAAAATACCCGTTCAGGAATTCCATTGGTTGTTCAACAATATCAATCTTTATTTATTGTTGTGCAATCGTGTGGAAAATCTGCGCATCATCCTTGCTGTTGGTTGTGTGGCAAGGACGCATAAAAACCTAATTTGTAACATTTGAAGACAAAAAGAGAGGGATGAGTACTCAGGAGTTGGGTTCTCATCCTTTTTTTTGCGCATAAAAAGAGCAGACGAACGAGCCACGCCAAACGATAACGGCGCAGGTGGGCATAGGTATGTAAAACGGTGGAATAGCCCAAGAGTTCTTTGCGGTATAGAAAAAGGGTGTGCATTGCCTCTTCTGTCTTGGCGAGAAAGCTGCGGTTCGACTCAAACGTGCCGAAGCCTACGGGGTTGTCGATGTGCAGAATAGGAATGCCTGCCGTGCGCAAGGTCTTGCCAAACAGCACATCCTCATAGCCATAGGTCTGTATGCGCTCGTCAAAGGGGTGCGCTTCCATGACCCACTTTGCCACTAAAAAGTTGGAAGTGTTAAACTGCTGGTAAGGTTGTTTGTTGCGTTGGGCGGCATCGTGCGTTAGTTCAGCCGCTTTTTCATAGCGATATTTCAGGGTTCCATCGTGCGGCAGCCTGTCACGCTGCACGCAGTTGCCACCATAAACCACCGTTGCTTCGGGGGGTGCTTGCAAGTATCGTTCCAAGAAATCAGGACTGACAATCTCCATGTCGCTGTCTAAGAAAAGGAGCCACTGATAGCGTGCCATGGAAGTAAGGATGTTGCGTATTTTGGCACGTCCCACATTCGTTTCTCTACGCACGAACCGTGTGTTTCTTAACTCATTAATATAAGCAGCTTGAAGTAATACTTCAGGGCGGTTAGATGCATCATCTAACACGATTATCTCATAGCTTAAACCCGACAAACGCATGGCTTGTTGTGCCAAGTTATTCACAAGTTCTACACAACAATCGTTGTAGGTGGGAATGAGGATAGAGAGTTCGGTGCGATTCATGTTTCAGGTTTGCGCTGTGCGTTGGGTGGTTGGTGTTGGCTGTCATTAGGACTGTGCTTTGTGCAGCTCTCGATTGAGATACTGCCCCGTCACGCTGTCTTTGCATTTCGCTATCTCTTCGGGTGTGCCAGTCACCACCAAGTTGCCCCCTTTGTCTCCTCCGTCGGGTCCAAGGTCGATGACGTGGTCGGCGTACTGAATCACATCCAAGTTGTGTTCGATGACAAGGATGGAGTGTCCGCGATTGAGCAGTGCGTCGAATGCCGACAGCAAACGTTTGATGTCCAAATAATGAAGTCCTGTGGTAGGCTCGTCGAAGATGAACAGCGTGGGCTCCTGCTTCTCACGTCCGATGAAATAAGCCAGTTTCACACGTTGGTTTTCACCGCCCGAGAGGGTAGATGAGCTTTGTCCTAATTTGATGTATCCTAATCCCACATCGTAGAGTGGTTGCAATCGGGCGACAATCGACTTCTGTTGTAATGCATCGAAAAACTCGATGGCTTCGGCAATGGTCATGTTCAGCACGTCGTTGATATTCTTTCCTGCCACCCGAACGTCTAACACATCTTTCTTAAAACGCTGACCGTGACAAGCCTCGCATTCTAATTCCAAATCAGCCATGAATTGCATCTCCACGGTAATGGTGCCTGCGCCTTTGCACTCCTCGCAGCGTCCGCCCTCGGTGTTGAAGGAGAAGTATTGTGCCGAAAAACCTAATTGTTTTGCCAATGGCTGTTCGGCAAACAGTTGTCGAATGGCATCATACGCTTTGACATAGGTGGCAGGATTGCTTCGCGAACTCTTGCCAATGGGGTTTTGGTCGACAAACTCCACGTGCTGGATGTATTTCCAGTCGCCTTCTAAGGAGATGTATTCGCCGGGCTGGTCTGCCACCTCGTTGAGATGACGTTTCAACGCAGGGTAGAGAATGCCCTTAACGAGTGTAGATTTTCCCGAACCACTGACGCCCGTAACAGCAGTAAGCACGTTGAGCGGAAAGCTGACATCAATGCCTTTCAGGTTGTTTTGGCGTGCACCTACCACTTTGATAGTATGGTTCCACGACCGTCTGGAGGTGGGCATATCAATGGTCTCGTTGCCTGTGAGGTATTGTATGGTGTGCGAACGTGGATATTTGCGTGCCATTTCAGCAGGATGTTGTAGCACTTCTTGGAGCGGTCCATTGAACACAATCTCGCCCCCCAATCGTCCTGCATCGGGACCCACATCAATGAGGGTGTCGGCAGCGCACATCATTTCTTTGTCGTGTTCTACCACCATGACGGTATTGCCTATGGCTTGCAGCTTTTTCAGTACCTCGATGAGTCGCTGCGTGTCACGACTGTGCAGACCGATGCTTGGCTCGTCCAAGATGTAGAGCGAGCCTACGAGCGAGCTACCCAATGAGGTGGTGAGGTTGATGCGCTGGCTCTCGCCACCACTGAGGGTGTTCGACTGTCGGTTGAGCGTGAGATAGCCCAAGCCCACATCGAGGAGGAATTGCAAGCGATTGTTGATTTCGGTGAGCAGTCGCTTGCCTATTTGTTGGTCGTGTTCGTTGAGTGTCAGCTCATTGAACCATTGTTTGAGGTTGACAATGGGCATCTCCACCAAGTCGGTGATAGACATGCCTTGAATTTTCACCCAACTGGCTTCTTGTTTCAACCGTGTGCCGTGACAGGTAGGGCATACAGTTCTGCCCCTGTATCGGCTCATCATGACACGGTATTGTATTTTGTATTGGTTTTCCTTCACCATTTGGAAGAAGGCATCAATGCTCACTTGGTCGTGAATGTCCTTTTGCTTTTCTGAGGGCAGTCCGTGCCACAGCATATCTTTCTCTTTGCGCGACAGTTCCAGATAAGGTTTGAAAATGGGGAAGTTGTCTTGGGCAGCTCGTCGGCAAAATTCGTTTTTCCATTCGCCCATCTTCTCTCCGTGCCAGCACTGCACACAACCGTCGTACACGCTGAGGGTAGTGTTGGGAACAACTAACTTCTCGTCAATGCCAATGATGCTACCAAAACCCTCGCAGGTGGGGCAGGCGCCTAAGGGCGAGTTGAAGGAAAAGAGGTTGTCGTTGGGTTCCTCAAACTTCATGCCGTCGGCTTCGAAGCGTGTAGAGAAGTGATAGGTGATGTTGGAGGGGAAGAACACGAGCATACATTCGCCATGCCCTTCGTAGAAGGCGGTCTCTGCCGAATCGGTTAATCGTGAAATGGTATCTTTGTCATTGTTCACCGATAGGCGGTCGATGAGGAGAAAAATCTGGTCGAGGGGGATCGCCTTGAGTGCCGTCTTGTCTTGCAAGAGGTCGTCAATGCGCACAAACTCGTTGTTCAGCCACAGTCGGGTATAACCCTCTTGTATCTCCATTTCGAGTTGTTTCTCCAGTGTCCGCCCCTCAATGAGGTGCAGGGGTGATACCACCGCAAACTTGGTGCCTGCAGAATATTGCAGCATACAGTCCACCAAGTCGTCAGTAGAATGTTTCTTCACCTCTTCACCGCTGATGGGCGAAAAGGTTTTGCCGATGCGTGCAAACAGCAGTTTCAGGTATTCGTATATCTCGGTAGAGGTGCCTACCGTGCTGCGCGGATTGCGTGCAATGACCCGTTGCTCAATGGCAATGGCAGGGGGCAGCCCTTTGATGAAGTCGCATTCGGGCTTGCTCATGCGCCCCAAGAACTGGCGTGCATAGGCAGAGAGCGATTCTACATAGCGGCGTTGACCTTCGGCATAGAGTGTGTCGAAGGCCAACGAGGATTTGCCAGAGCCGGAAAGTCCGGCAATGACAATCAGTTGATTGCGTGGAATACGGATGCTGATGTTTTTCAGATTATTGACACGAGCACCCTTTATTTCTATATCTTCGTTCATGTTTACGAGTTCATCGACAACAGAAAGTCTTCGTTGCTGCGGGTTTTCACTAGGCGGTCGTGCAGCGTGTTCATTGCCTCCACGGGATTCATGTCGGCAATGTATTTGCGCAAAATCCACATCCTGTCGAGTGTGGTCTTGTCTTGCAGCAAGTCGTCGCGTCGTGTACTCGATGCCACCAAGTTGACCGCTGGGAAGATGCGCTTGTTGGAGAGTGAGCGATCCAGTTGCAACTCCATGTTTCCTGTGCCTTTGAACTCCTCAAAAATCACTTCGTCCATCTTGCTACCTGTGTCGATGAGTGCTGTGGCAATGATGGTGAGCGACCCTCCGCCCTCAATGTTTCGAGCTGCACCGAAGAAGCGTTTGGGCTTTTGCAGTGCGTTGGCATCCACACCACCGGTTAAGACCTTGCCAGAGGCAGGACTCACCGTGTTGTAGGCGCGCGCCAATCGGGTAATGGAGTCGAGGAATATCACCACATCGTGTCCACATTCTACCATGCGTTTGGCTTTCTCTAAGACGATGCCTGCTATCTTCACATGACGCTCGGCAGGCTCGTCAAAGGTGGAGGCGATGACTTCTGCATTCACCGTGCGTGCCATGTCTGTTACCTCCTCGGGTCGCTCGTCAATGAGCAACATCATGAGATAAGCCTCGGGGTGGTTGGCAGCAATGGCATTGGCAATGTCTTTCATCAAGATGGTTTTACCTGTTTTGGGTTGTGCCACGATGAGCGCACGCTGCCCCTTACCGATAGGAGAGAAGAGGTCGACGATGCGGGTCGATAGATTCGTGGTTTCGCGATCACCGCAGAGCGTGAACTTCTCGTCTGGGAAGAGGGGTGTGAGGTGTTCAAACTGGATGCGGTCACGTACCTCGTTGGGATTGCGCCCGTTGATTTTGTCAATAGTGGTGAGTGGGAAGTATTTTTCTCCGTCGTGTGGTGGACGTACACGGCATTGTACCACATCTCCTGTCTTCAGACCGTATTTCTTGATTTGCGAACTGGCAACGTAGACATCATCGGGCGATGAGAGGTAGTTGTAATCACTCGAGCGCAAGAAGCCATAGCCATCGGGCATGGTTTCTAACACTCCGTTGGCTTGTATGAGGTCTGCAAAATCGTATGCAGGCTGATTGGCGTTGGTCATGGGGGTGGGGGCTTGGTATGAAGTAGGAGGATTGATAGGAGTGGTGGGATTGTCTAACATGTCAAAGTTAGGCACTGCACCTTGATCCATGATGGGCAGGTCTTGCACGATGATGAAGTCGGTGCCGTCGCCGGGGTCGCCTTCCCATATTCCGTCCAAAACATTCTCTCTGTGTTCTTGTGCGTTCTCGTTGTGTGCATCTACTTTCGCCTGTAATTGTGCCAAGAGATTGCTCATCCCTTGCTCTTTGTGTGGCTCTTCCGATGCGACAGTGGCGCTTTCCTCGGGTATCATCTCTTCTTCTTCAGGAATAGCGATTTCCTCCTCCGTGCGTGAAGTGTCAGCAGACTTTTCTTCCTCCGCTTTCTCCTCTTCCTTCTCTTCCTCTTGTGAGGTTGGCTCTTCTTTTGGGGCTGTCGCTGCTTGTTCTTTGTTTTTGGCTTCAATCATCGCCAAGAGTTCAAGTTCTCTCTTCGTTTTTCTACCACGGTGCTTGGGCATGGCAGCCAACTCTTCTTCTGGCGAGAGTGCAGGCGTTTCATCATCTGCGGGGGCTTCTTCCTCCAACTGGTCCTTGAACAGGGAAATAGGTTCGTTGACTGGTCTGTTTTTCTTTAGGTCAAAGTTTTCGCCCTCCTTGCCATTCACCGAATACACTCTGTCGATTTCGTGCTTCGCAATGCGGACTCTCTTGCGCTTCGTTCCTGTCGAAGCACTGTTGTCATCGTCTGCATTTTGTTTCTCGAGTATGGTATCTATGAGTTGTTCGGGCGTTTGTGTTGCATCAAGATTTGCACCCAATTCTTGTGCGATATCCGTCAATTCTCGGACATCCTTAGATGATAATTCGTCTTTGCTATACATTTTAGTATAATAAGTGTTGATTGAAATAGTGTCGTTTCAGAACAGAAACGAGCGGTATGTTTTTATTTGATGCAAAGATACAAAAAAGTTGACGGCTATGGAGTGGGGCGAACGTATTATTTTTAACGTTTAATCTTTGTTAACATCTTCACTCTTCCGCTGCGAACGGTTCGGCAAGTTCCTCGTGCGCTTGTTGGAAGTAAAAACTCTTCACACAGGAATTTCGCTACTTTCGTTGTTAAAAAATAATGCGACAATGAAATAGTTGTGACGTGGTGTGGGAGGGGGGAGGAAATAAAAAAAGGCCGATTCGTGAAGAATCGACCTCTATTATGATTGCGTCAAACAATTATTTGTCTGAACTTTCCATGTCGGCTTTCAGTTTAGCCAAGACATCCAAGTCGCCCAAGCTGGTACCAGCTGCCACATTGTTAATGGCTGCGGCATCGTTTTGCTTCTTGTTGGTGTGCTTTGGTGCAGCCTTCACTTCTTCCTTCTCATCTTCGAACGTACGACTGTGAGAGAGGATGATGCGCTTGGTATCTTTCACAAACTCGATAACCTTGAAGTCGAGTTCTTCGCCTTGTTTTGCTTGCGAACCGTCTTCCTTTACCAAGTGCTTAGGCGTAGCAAAGCCTTCGCCACCTTCGTTCAGGGTAATCACGGCACCCTTGTCCATCATCTCTGTAATCTTACCTTTGTGGATAGAACCGGGAGTGTAGAGGGTTTCGTAAGTGTCCCAAGGATTCTCTTCGAGTTGCTTGTGACCGAGTGACAGGCGACGGTTCTCTTTGTCAATTTCGAGAACTACTACCTCAATTTCTGCGCCCACAGTAGTGAACTCTGAAGGATGTTTTACCTTCTTGGTCCAAGAGAGGTCGCTGATGTGAATCAAGCCGTCAACACCTTCTTCTAATTCTACGAAGATACCGAAGTTGGTGAAGTTGCGTACCTTAGCGGTGTGCTTGCTTCCCACAGGATATTTGGTTTCGATATCCTCCCATGGGTCTGACTTGAGTTGCTTGATACCCAAGCTCATCTTGCGATCTTCTCTATCCAAAGTCAGGATAACAGCTTCTACCTCGTCGCCTACGTGCATGAAGTCTTGTGCAGAGCGCAAGTGTTGGCTCCAAGACATTTCGCTCACGTGAATCAATCCCTCAACACCCGGAGCAATCTCTACGAATGCGCCATAGTCTGCCATAACAACCACTTTTCCTTTCACCTTGTCACCAACCTTCAAGTTTGGATCCAAAGCATCCCATGGATGTGGAGTGAGTTGTTTCAAGCCAAGGGCAATGCGCTTCTTCTCGTCATCGAAGTCGAGAATTACCACATGAATCTTTTCGTCTAATGAAACCACTTCGTGAGGATCGCTGACACGGCCCCAAGACAGGTCGGTGATATGTACCAATCCGTCTACACCACCTAAGTCAACGAATACACCGTAAGAGGTGATATTCTTAACAGTACCCTCGAGGATTTGTCCCTTTTCGAGTTTGCTGATAATTTCTTTCTTCTGTGCTTCCAACTCAGCCTCGATGAGTGCCTTGTGTGAAACCACTACATTGCGGAACTCTTGGTTAATCTTCACTACCTTGAATTCCATGGTCTTGCCTACGAAGATGTCGTAGTCGCGTATAGGATGAACGTCAATCTGGCTTCCCGGTAAGAAAGCTTCGATACCAAACACGTCAACAATCATACCACCCTTGGTACGGCTCTTGATGTAACCCTGAATCACCTCATCATTGTCAAGTGCTTCATTAACACGATCCCAACTTTGTGTAAGACGGGCTTTCTTGTGTGAAAGAACCAACTGACCTTTTCGGTCTTCTTGGTTTTCTACATAAACCTCAACCTTGTCTCCGATTTTGAGATCTGGGTTGTAACGAAATTCTGAAGCGGGAATGACACCATCGCTCTTGTAGCCGATGTTCACAATCACTTCTTTCTTGTCAATCGAGATGACAGTTCCTTCGGTGACTTGATGTTCACTAACCTTGTTTAAGGTTTCGTCGTACATCTTTGCCAAGTCATCACAGTTGGCGTTTACGTTTGTTCCATTTTCGAACTCATCCCAATTGAAGTCCTCTAATGGCTGAACGTTCTTTAAGTTTGACATAAATAATAATAAATGTTTAAAAATTAATAAAGTTAGACTTTATGTGAATTAAATAAATCGGGTGCAAAATTACGACATTATTATGAGAGGTGAAGATGGAACGAACCGAAACCTCCGTTTCTTAATGTTTTTTAACGAAATACAGCACTTTGCGTGCCATCATCCAAGAGAAATGGTATGAAAAGGTTGCTGGTTTATGTTTCATGCTGAAAGAGAAAATAGGGTCATCGGTTCGCATTTAGGTTTTTCCTCGAAGGAGTAACAGGCGCATAGCCCATGGACACCGTACAACAGTTGATGTTGCGAGTAAAGACGGGCTGAAAGCCCAACAGCGTATAGCCCATGACACCATACAACAGTTGATGTTGCGAGCAAAGACAGGCTGAAAGCCCAACAGGCGTATATCTCATGGCACCGTACAAGAGTTGATGGTGCGAGCAAAGACGGGCTGAAAGTTCAACAGGCGTATAACCATGGCACCGTACAAGTGTTGATGTTGCGAGCAAAGACGGGCTGAAAGCCCAATAAGAATACAGCCCAGGGCAGCGCCCTGGGTAAAGATATTCCAACAAACTTGCGCTCTGAAAGAGCAAAAGGAAGAAACGAACGAGCACTTCGCTGGCTCCTGCTGCGCTTACAGCGCGCCAATTAGTTAATGAACTTACACCCAGGGTGTTACCCTGGGCTGTATTCCCTTTGGGGCTTCGCCCCGTCCTTGCTTGTAGCATTGACTGCCGCACATTACCCTGGGCTGTATTCCATTTGGGGCTTCGCCCCGTCCTTGCTTGTAACCATAGTTGCTGCAATGCACGTTATTTTCTTTGTTCATTGGGCGTATTGTCTACCACAATAGATTTTAGCGAGATTTCACGACACGTCCGTGTCCTTCTGTGTTATTCCGTTGCTACAATGAAAATATTTTTTCGTTGCATGATGTCTATTTCATAAAAGTTACCACCATATTTAATATCATTCATTGTTGCTCTCCAAAAAGTGAGAAGTATGATTATCGTCATATCCTCATAAATGAGGATAAAGACAGTGCGAAACAGTACCCTCATAAATGAGGATTGTATAATATAAAAAAAGAAATCATAAAAAATAGGTATTGTTGGGTTCGGAATATACAGCTAACTTTGCATTCAAAACTTATTTAATTGATTATTAAAATGAAAATCTTTAAGAATTTAGCATTGCCAGTATTTTTGTGGCTATCACATTCGAACCAATAGTGGCACGAGCGGAAAGGGGAAAGGTGGTGCCATAGACCTTGGATTTGGCGACTACGATCATTGGCAGCGTGTGGAGCAACTGCCAAAAACAGAAAAGTGGATAGTAGATAATGATGCTACAGTGATGATAACCTATTCGCAAAACGACTGGTTTCGCTATGTGAACACACACAAGCTCGATCCAAAGGAGAATCCATGGTCCGACCCCAACAACGAACCACAACGGACCACAACGCACACTCACAAGTGCAAACCCTCTGTTGGAGAGAAATATGTTTCTCTCTGGACCTCCTATGACTTATACACCCTCATACCATGTTTATGTGGTGCGCACTGCCGATGATAAGCGTTATTTCAAGTTACAAATCGTCAGTTGGTATCATCAACATACCGAAATCGACGATACGGGCGGACAAATAAGTTATTACTGTGATGAACTGAAATAAATATGAAAATGGAAAATAAAAAGAAAATTTACTGGTGGCGCACCATCGCCTCATTCTTATTGGTGCTGTTCGCTATGCCGTTAGGTCATGCGCTGATGATATTGATGGAGAAGTTCATGAGCGAAGGAGCCATGCACGTTGCTGGTTTTATGATGGGCTTGGTAGGCCTCATCATGGTTATCGTTGGTGTCTTTGTGAAGGGCGATACCCGACAAACGCTGTGGGGACTCTTCGGTGGACTGCTTTTCTGGACGGGTTGGGTGGAGTTCCTCTTCCTGTATTATGCCCGACGCTATGGCGTTCAGCCAGAGATAGAGAATGGAGTAGTGGTGACAAAGCCCGAATACCTCATTATGCCTGCCTCGTTTGGCTTGTGGATGATGGTGATGACCATGTATGTGTTCAGCACAAAGAACGGTTGCGACCTGATTACATGGATACAAAAGGTATGTTTCCGAAGCAAGCGCAAGGTTGTGGTGGTGCAACCCATGACGCGCCACACAAGCATCGTCACGTTCATGGAACTGAACATGATTCTTTGGGCAATGTACTTGCTGCTCATGTTCTGCTACGACAAGACTTTCCTCGGTGATCATCATCCCGTGACGTTCCTCGTGGGAGTGGGGTGTCTCGTGGGGTCTATCTTCATGTTTCGCCACCAACTGCACATCGCTGCATGGGGCGCAAACATACGAATGGCTATCGCCACCGTCATCATCTTTTGGACACCTGTGGAAATATTGGGAAGGATGAACTTCTTTCAAGAGTTTTGGGTAGAGCCAGAGAAACACGCATGGCAAATGCTTGTCATCCTCATGGCGTTTATTTTGTTGGGTGTTTATCTTTGGTTCAAGGGCAAACAACGAAAGAGAGTTGAGCAATGATGAAAGGAGTTGGAATGAAGAAAACAACATGGAGACGGCAACATAAATGGTTAGGAATTATCTTGGCTCCGTTCGTCATACTCTTTTGTCTCTCGGGAATAGTACTCAATCATGCCAAGTTGTTTCAAGGCATCGATATCAGCAGGACACTGTTACCCTCAGAATATCGATATAGCCAGTGGAACCAAGGATTGTTTCGTGGTACGCAGAAATGGAGAAATACGGTGTTGATATACGGCAACGCTGGCATTTGGGCGAAAGAGAAGGATGCCGACACGATAACCGACTTTAACCGCGGGTTGCCCAAGGGTGCCGACCTGAGAAACATTCGTGGAATGACGGTCATGCCCAATGGCTGTTTGTACGCCATGAGTCAACGTCATTTGTATCGGTTGAACAACCATGGCGTATGGGAACAAGTTGATATTCTTCAGGGTAAGCACGAAAAGTTGAGCGATATTACACAGAAGGGCGACTCGCTCATCATCACGGGTCGGTCTTACGTTTATCTGTCTCGCTTTCCTTACCACGACTTCCAAAAAATTACCTTGAAGAAAACAGACAATGACAAAGGGAAGGTTTCGCTTTTCCGAACGATATGGCTTCTTCACGGAGGCGGACTGTTTGGTATGGCTGGCAAGCTCTTTGTCGATGGCGTGGCACTAATCCTCTTGTTTCTCTCCCTGTCAGGCGTATATTATTCTTTTGCGCCTCGTTCCCGTTCATCGTTCGCAAAACGTACGAAGCGAGGACTGATAACATGGCACAACAAATTGGGACGAGGTGCCATGTTCTTTCTGTTGTTGCTGACCATTACAGGCTGGATGCTACGTCCGCCTGCGCTCATCGCCATAGCCTCTGGCAAAATACCGCCCATACCTTTTTCTTCCATGGACAGCGACAACCCATGGAATGGTTGTCTGCGTTCGCTGCGGTATGATGAGAATAAAGCCGACTGGCTGTTGTGTACGTCGGACGGTTTCTATTCTCTTCGCCACTTGGGCGACACACCGCAAAGAGAGAAGGTGCAACCTCCTGTAAGCGTTATGGGCATCAATGTCGAACAACACACTCATCAGAACACATGGCTGATAGGTTCGTTCAGCGGTATGTATGTATGGGATAGAGCGCAACAGTCCGTCACCGACTATTTCACGCGTCAAAAGGTGCAGTCTGTCAGTGGGAGTCCTTTTGGAAGTCACGCCATTGCAGGATTTTCATCAGACTTGGACGATGCTGACATGGTCGTGGATTTTAAGAAGGGAAATTCTCGCCTTCGTATGCCCGACAGCATGACAACGCTGCCCATGTCATTACGCAACGTTTGTATAGAAGTGCACACAGGACGCATCTTTACCTTTTTGGGCATGGCGTCTCTATTTTACATCTTCCTCATGGGCGTGGCTTGCATATGGTGTCTTTGGAGTGGCTGGAAGATATGGCAAAGAAGACCTCATTGAGTTTTCAACTGAGGTGCTAATAATAGCTGTCTATTCTTGCTTCTTTTTCTTCATCCATTCTTCCTTAAACAGCATAATGCCGTTGATTCCTTGTACGATAGTGACATTTTCTTCATCAATAACAGTTGTTATACTCATAGCTTTATGTTTTTGGTGGTTTATGATTCGCTTTCAGCGCATTCTTTTTGAGGTTTCACACATCTAAACAAGCAGGCAGCGCCCATTGTCTCAGTCAGCACATCTTCGCCAAACATACTCCGAAGACGTCTTTCGGCTTCAGCGAAGGTGTCATACGGAGGGTGGAAAAATCCTTTTCTCTCCATGACTTTTTTAACCAATAAATCAGCCAATCGGCGTTCACCCTTGATATAAAAGCAACCGCAGAAGAAACCACCGGGTTTCAGCACACGGAAAATCTCGGCAAAGGCTTTCTCTTTATCAGGGAAAGCTTGAAAGCCGTTCATCGACAGTATGCAGTCGAAGAATTCGTTGGCATAGGGAAGTTTTCCGACATCTCCTTGTTTCAAAGACAGGTTGGCTATCTCCTCCGTTTCTTTCCGCAAAGTCGCAATGGCTATCATTTCTTCCGAATAGTCTAAACCAACAATTTGGGCATCTTTCATCTGGCGATACTTCTCGGCAGTAAAAACGGCAGTGCCAACAGGAACGTCAAGCAGTCGTCCTTGAAAGTCGTTCGGTATAAAATCAAGCACTTTCTGAGCCAAGAGATTAGTGTCCTCGTCCCAAATCAGTCGCATGTATAGCCTTGACCACCATTTTCGTCCTGTCAACAGATCATCATAATGCTCCATCATTCCTTGGTAGGAATTACTTTGTCTGTTTGTCATTATCTTCTTGTCAAAAATGTTTATTTCTTATTTTGCAAAAATACAATATGTGCTTCGTTCCTGCAATCGCCAATAATAGTGATTTTCTATTTCGGTTATTTGCTGTAAGGTTGCAACAAGGATATTTTTATAACGATTTTTTTTAATAACGAATTAAACGAAAGACACGAATTTTTCTTTCTCGAAAATTCAATGAACGCTAACGTTCAACGAATGACACAAATTTAGCAGCATGTTTTTTATCAACAGATGAAATTTTCTTGTGTTTTCACGACACGTCCGTGTCGGTCCGTGTTCTTCCGTTGCTATAATAAAAATATCTTCCGTTGCTATGAAAAAAAATATTTTCTGTTGCATGATAACACGTGCTTTTGTGGTGACGTCAGATGCAGCTTTTGTCCTGTAAATTTACTAAAAAACGGCTGTCTAAAATCTTCAAAATAGAAAAAAATAATAGGCAAACGACAGACAAAAATGGGCTGATTTTAACACAATAAACACCAAATTTCGTTGGAACAATACTCCAACGTGCTTGGAAACATGTAACAAGGGCGTTGGAAACATGCTATAACACCCTTAAAGCATGCAAATAGCGGGCTTAGAATGATGCTTCAGCAGACAAAAATCGGGAAAAACGGGAAGAAAAAGACGGGCGATAACCGTAAGATATTTTATCACAACGCATTACGAATATCGCTCATATTTGGCGTATTTGCCACCAACAGTGTCGCTGGTGGTCTACACGCGAGTTTTGAAAGGCACTTTGTAAAGAAAATTCAGCATCTTTTTGATGAAGAGACGCACCTAAGTTTGTCCACTTCCTTTGTCCCACTTGTGGGTTGGTTTTCGAGCCTTGCTTTGAGAAGGAGCGAGGGTACACAGCCCCATGACTTATTTGGAACGAACAAACACCAACTCTTTGGGCAGCTTTTGCCACTTTCTGTTGCGTGCTATCTTGATACGACTGCCATCTATCTGCTTGAGTGTGAAGGTGTTGTCGCTGTTCTTGGTGAGCGTCGCTACCAAGTCCTCGCTGCCATAGTCGTTGATGATTTGCAAGGTAGCAACGTTCTTTCGAACTTTGGCAGAGGTGAAGAGCCATTTGCGAGAGTCGATGCTGTCTCCCAAGAACCCCGACATCGCGCCCAATAATTCTTGTCCTGGTACTTCGATGTTATTGTCGTAAAAGTTCATTTGGATATAAATTCGGTACTCGGCGTTGCCAATCCTCCCCAGAAAGGGCTTTGCAGCCTGTTGTTGTGCCATGGCTCCGAGCGTGCAGAGCCATAAAGCCAGACCTGTTAGTATGGTTTTCATCATCTTGAAATGTTTGGTTGTTGCAAAGTTACTGTTTTATATCAATAAAAGCAGGGTTTTTAAGATATTATGAACTTTTAAGTTTGAGGTTCACCTTTTTTATATTATCTTTGTTGCAAAATATACAACTTAAATGACAACTAATCAGTTACTTCCCGATTATCTTTTTGAGTCGAGTTGGGAAGTTTGTAATAAAGTAGGAGGCATCTATACGGTACTCTCTACGCATACAAAAACATTACGAGATCTGTTGCAAGATCGTCTTATTTTTATCGGTCCGGATTGTTGGAAACAACGTCCATGTCCGTATTTCTTACCCGATGATTCCCTTTTCGCCGCATGGCAACAACAAGCCCAAGAGGAAGGACTCTGTGTGCGATTGGGGCGTTGGGATATTCCGGGAAAGCCCATTGCCATTTTGGTGGATTTTGAGCCGTTCTATGCCCAGAAAAACCAACTCTATGCGGAGTTTTGGAACCTTTATCAGGTGGACAGTCTGCATGGCTACGGCGATTATGACGAGGCATCGATGTTTTCGTATGCTGCCGGAAGGGTAGTGGAAAGTTTTTATCGCTCCCAACTGAATGCTACCCAACGGGTGGTGTATCATGGGCACGAATGGATGACAGGACTTGGGCTGCTGTATGTGCGGCAACATGTGCCCGAAATAGCGACCGTCTTTACCACCCATGCCACCAGTATAGGGCGTAGCATTGCTGGAAATCACAAACCGCTCTATGCCTATCTCTCTGCCTATCAAGGAGATCAGATGTCGAGAGAACTCAATATAGAGAGCAAGCACTCGGTAGAAAAACAGACGGCGCACCATGTCGACTGCTTCACCACCGTGAGTGAAATCACGGCAAGCGAGTGCGCAGAACTCTTGGACAAACCCGTGGATGAGGTGTTGCCTAACGGTTTTGAAGACTCTTTTGTGCCACAAGGAGCTGCCTTTACACGTCAGCGGAAAGCTGCTCGAAAGCGATTGTTACAAGTGGCAAACGCTTTGATGGGGCATACGTTTGGCGATGACACCCTCATTGTGTCCACCAGTGGGCGCTATGAGTTCAGAAACAAAGGCATTGATGTGTTTATCGATGCCATTCACCGTTTGCGACAGTCGCAACACCTGTTATCGAAAGACGTGTTGGCGGTGATTGCCGTCCCGGGTTGGGTGAGCGAAGCCCGCGCCGACTTGCAGCAACGACTCACAGAGGCAAAATGCTACGACACGCCTTTGTCTTATCCCATGCTCACGCACTGGTTGCACAACATGGAGCAAGATGCGGTGCTGACGAAGCTGGCACAGTTGGGTTTGCAAAATCAGGCGAACGACAGGGTGAAGGTGATGTTCGTCCCCTGTTATCTCACAGGCGATGACGGCATCATTCAGCGCACGTATTACGACTATCTGTTGGGCAACGATTTGTGTGCATATCCGTCGTACTACGAGCCTTGGGGTTACACACCGCTCGAAGCGATAGCCTTCAAGGTGCCTTGCATCACCACCAATTTGGCAGGCTTTGGCATGTGGGCAGCCCACGAATCGGGTTCCACTCGCTTAGCGGAGTCGGGAGTTGAGGTGATTCATCGCACCGATGACAACGCTGCAGAAGTGGCACAAGACATGGCGAACCTCTTGTTGCAGTTTGCCAACCTGCCCGCTGAGGAGGTAAATCGCATTCGAAGAAAGGCAGCAGCACTGTCTAAGAAGGCGCTGTGGAGCAAGTTCATCAAATACTATCTTTCTGCCTATAGTGAGGCACTGAAGAAAGCTGAAGAGAGAAATAAAATCAATTAAAACCAAGATAAGAAACAAATTTATGAAGATTAAAACAGGTTATGCCAATTCGCCTCAGTGGAAAGAGGTGACCATTAAGTCAAGACTGCCCGAACAATTGAAGTGTTTGGACGAAATGGCACACAACATGTGGTTTGGTTGGAATCACGAGGCACGCAGCTTGTTCAAGAGTTTGGACGAGAAACTGCATGAAGAAGTGAACCAAAATCCCGTCTTGTTGCTCGACAGACTGAGCTATGACCGCAAGGAAGAGATTGTGAACAATGCTGCCATGATGCAGCGTGTGCAGGATGTTTATCAGCAGTTCCGCACGTATATGGATGTGGAACCTGATAAGAGCCGCCCTTCTGTGGCTTATTTCAGCATGGAGTATGGTATCAATCAGGTATTGAAAATCTACTCTGGCGGTTTGGGAATGTTGGCAGGCGATTACCTCAAAGAGGCATCGGACAGTAACGTAGACCTTTGTGCCGTTGGTTTCCTATACCGCTACGGCTACTTCAAGCAGTCGTTGAGCATGGACGGTCAGCAAGTGGCACAATACGAAGCACAAAACTTTAACGCCTTACCCATTGAACGCGAGGTAGACGAACACGGCAACCCCATCGTGGTAGATGTTCCTTATCTCGACTACACGGTGCATGCCTACGTTTGGCGTGTCAATGTGGGACGCATCAAGCTCTATCTCTTAGATACCGATAACGACATGAACTCGCCTTACGATCAGTCGATTACGCACGCTCTGTACGGTGGAGACTGGGAGAACCGCCTGAAACAAGAGATAATGCTGGGTGTGGGCGGTATGTTAGCACTGAAAAAATTAGGCATCAAGAAGCAAATCTACCACTGCAACGAGGGTCATGCGGCACTCTGCAATTTGCAACGCTTGTGCGACTATGTAGAGAGCGGACTTACCTTCAATCAGGCAATGGAGCTGGTAAGAGCCTCCTCATTATATACGGTGCATACGCCTGTACCTGCAGGACACGACTATTTCGATGAGGCTTTGTTCGGAAAGTATATGAATGGCTATCCTGCACTGTTGGGTATCTCATGGGATGAGTTCATCGGCATGGGACGAGAAAATCCTGACGACCACACAGAAAGATTCTGTATGAGTACCTTTGCTTGCAATACTTCGCAGGAAGTCAACGGTGTGAGCAAGCTGCATGGCTGGGTGAGCCAGAAAATGTTTGCACCTATTTGGCAAGGCTATTATCCTGAAGAGAGTCATGTGGGCTATGTTACCAACGGTGTGCACTTGCCTACATGGACATCTACCGAGTTCCGTCGCATCTATGACAAGTACTTTGATGCGTCGTTCATGAGCGATCAGAGCAACGAGGAGATTTGGCACGACATCTATCAGGTGCCAGATGCCGAAATATGGGAAACGCGTATGGCGTTGAAGAAAAAGTTGGTAGCCTATATTCGTGAGAAGTTTACCGAGAATTGGCTCAAGAATCAGGGCGACCCCTCGCGTGTAATGTCTCTCTTGGAGCGCATCAACCCCAATGCGCTGATGATTGGTTTCTGCCGTCGCTTTGCTACTTACAAGCGCGCCCACTTGTTGTTTACCGACATCGAGCGACTATCTAAGATTGTCAACAACCCCGAACGTCCTGTGTTGTTCTTCTTCTCAGGCAAGGCACATCCTGCCGATGGTGCTGGACAGGGGCTCATCAAGAAGATTTATGAAATCAGTCAGCGCCCCGAGTTCTTGGGTAAGATTATCTTCTTGGAAGACTATGACATGCAGTTGGCACGCAGATTAGTATCGGGCGTGGATATTTGGATGAACACACCAACTCGTCCTCTCGAGGCATCGGGTACATCGGGCGAGAAAGCTGAGATGAATGGTGTGGTGAACCTCTCTGTGCTTGATGGTTGGTGGGTTGAAGGTTATCGCGATGGTGCTGGATGGGCATTGCCTCAGAAGCGTACCTATGACAACCAAACGTACCAAGACCAGTTGGATGCTTCTACCATCTACTCAATGTTAGAGAACGAGATTATCCCGATGTTCTACCGACATGAGGAGCAGGGTTATAGCAAGGAATGGGTGAAGACCATCAAGAATTCTATTGCCACCATTGCACCACATTACACCATGAAGCGTCAGTTGGACGATTATTTCAGTAAATTCTATATCAAACAGGCGCAACGTTTCGAGCAGTTGGATGCCAACAATCACCAAATAGCCAAAGACATCGCCCAGTGGAAAGAAAATTTGGTTGCGCATTGGGATGCGATCAATGTGGTTTCCAAGGACACTACCTTCTTGGAGAATGGCGGTGAAACAGGCGTACGCTATCAGGTGAAATACGTTATCGACGAGCAAGGCTTGGACGATGCCATCGGCTTGGAAATCGTATCATTGCGTACACTGCCCGACAGTGATGGACGTGAAGTGTACAAAATCATTCCGTTCAAGATGGTAAAGCATGAAGGAAACCAATATACCTTCGTGGCAGAATTGGAACCTGATGTTGCAGGCACCTTCAAATTGTGTGTGCGCATGTATCCAAAGAATGCTAACTTGCCTCACCGTCAGGACTTCTGTTATGTGAAATGGCTCGACTAAATTGGTTGATAAATCACTGATAAAACTTTCAAAAAAGCACTTCGCAACTCTTGATGCGAAGTGCTTTTTTTGAATGGTAAGCCTAAGAGTTCCCTATTTCATCATGTCATGCGATGCATGCAACAGCCCATTCAACTTCGGAAAGGTCACGAGAAAGTTGCTGTGCCTTGTCGAAAAGATGAATGGGCTGATGTGGATGGTGGTTATCGCTTAACTACTTTCTTGCCACCGATGATGTAGATGCCCTTTGGCAGTGACTTGAACTGTTGTTCGCCTTTACCTACCACTACACCTTGCAGGTTGTATATGAGCATTGGCTCATGGCTGCCGTGAGGAACAGCGATTGCTGTTGGTGCGTCTTTTGCCATGTAGAACGGTGTCTTGAGGATGCGCTCCCATTTAGGTACGTATTTCATTCCACCTTGGATGAAGTCTTCCTGTTCCTCTACCTTGTAGCCATCAACGTAAATGGCATATTGTGCCCCAGCGGCAACGTTGTCTATCGAGAACGGTATTTCTTTCGTGCTGTTGGCGGGAATGATGTCTGCCAGCGAGATTTTGTTTTCAAGGTAAGCTGCGTCCGTATTGCCTTTCTTGCAACGCAGCTCAATGTCGAATCCACCGCAATAGTTAGCACTCTCGCTGTTGGTCACAATGAGTTTCCCCCTCATGGCAGGAGCTTGGAAAGCATTTTCCTCGCTTTGTTCGATTTTCACCTTGACCGAAGGAAGGTTTTGCGACTTAGGTTCAGTAATGGTAATGTTTCCTTTAGAGCTGATAGTGGCGCCCGATTTGCATTCGAAGGAGTAGTCAAACTCTCCAACCTCCTTTGGATAAAGCTCAAACACCACGTCTGTCGTCTGTCCTGCTGGCAGGAAGGTGGTGGTAGAAGCCACATAGTCATACGTGAAGAGCATGTCGAAGGTGTCGTACAACTCGTCGCCTTTGTTTTCTATGGTGAGGGTTACGAACAGGGGACGTCCTGCCTCCTTGCTGCCTTTCACATCCACTTTCTTCACCTCTAAAACAGGCTTGGCAGTGGAGGTCTTCAGTTCCGTGTTGGTAATCTCTATCTCCTGCGCCATGTCTCCAATGCCGCCACAGGCTTTCCATTCGCTTTCGCCTTGTATGCGGTAAACGGGTAGCACGGTGTACTTTCCGTTGGCAAGGGTGTGTGGTATGTTGAAGTTCGCTTCGTTCCTTTGTATCTTGCCGTCGGTCTTGAACGTAGCGTTGAACAGCTTGACGGCGTTTATCAATCTACCTCCCTGCCAAAAGCCTATGCCGCAATCCGCATCAAAGGATTCGCCGTAATTGTTCACGCATTTCATGGTGATGTCAAAATCCGTGAAGTCATCGCTACTGTTCGAGCGGCTTTGATCTTGCAGGGGCGTCATCTCCTTGATGTCAACAACTTTTGGAAATACCTCAGCACTTTCGCTTGGTCTGAATCCGATGATAGCTCCTTGCTCGCGTGTGTAGATACTGGGCAGTTGCGTAAATCCATATTCGCGTGGCGAAAGAACCGACAGGCGATAGTAGCCGTTGAATTGACCTCCCCAGCCCCAGTTGATGTGAAAGTAGTCGCCTTCCTTGTAACCATCGCAGACAAAGGCGTGACCATAGTTGTACACCACATCTTCGGCAAAGTAATATACGGGTCGTTTGGCTTTCAACTCATTGTATATCAGATTGTACCATTCCTCACTGGTGTAACGGTCTCTGAAAACACGGTGCATGTCCTTAGAGTAGCCAAACAATCGGGTAAGGAACAATATCACGTTGTAGGAATCGGCACCCGAATCGTCAGCGGTATAATCCATGTACACCGCCTGTCCCACATATCTCATCAGCTTAGCCACAGCGTCTTGCTGTTGCTGGGTGGTGGGAATGCGGTACGAAGGCAGTATGTCGTTCCACTCGAAGGTACTCTCGGCAAGCTCAGGTACTTGCAGACGAGCCGACGGAGCCTTGTAGGCAGGTATGGCGGGAGCCTTCTTTGGATACTGGTAATAGCCCATGATTTGGGCTGCTGCCGTGGCAACGCATCCCGTAACACAGTGCTTGTTTTGGTGCATGGGCGTTTGTAGGTTGTAGGGACCGTACTGGCTCCATGTGGTTTTTAGCAACGGGTCGATGGGCTGCAGCGTTCTGTTGGCACGTGTGGTGGCAGGCTTCGTGGTGGCAGGCATGTCGTTCAGCATGCTCACCTCCTGTCGATATTGTGCCAAGAGCATCTTAAGCGATGCTGGACATTGCTGCTCGTCGTATGTTCCCTCTTCTGCATAACCTAACACGTCAACCGTGCGGTCGTCAGCAGAGGCGATGACGAAGCCCTGTCCCTTACCTACGTTGAAAATGTAGTAAGCATTGGAACTTGCTACCTCGTTGAGCGAGGGCGCGGCTTGTGAAGCTCGTGTAGCAATCTGGGAGTTAGTACTTGCATGGCTCTTGATAAAAGCCAATGCAGCTTGTCGGGCTTGTTGTCTGCCCACAGGGGCGGAAAAAGCCAAAGTTGTTGCGCATAGCAACGCTAAAGGTGTAAAAATTTTCCTCATATTTAATTTATTAGTATAAAAAGTAATTCTTTTTATGTCTGTCGCTTAAATATGAGTATTCGTAAAATGTCTTTGTGGCTGCAAAGGTATAATAAAAAAACAAGTGCCGCAAATGTTTTTTAGAATTTGTCGTGTGTAACGGCAAAATATGTGAAAAGCGAGGCATGCACTGCAAATAGGGCGGTGCTTACCTCGCTGTAATTTGTGGGATTGGTAACTCTTTTTGCGCTATCCGCAACAGAAGAGGACAATCATTTGCGCCGTGAAAATACGCAGGAACATGCTAAGCGGGTACACGGTAGAGTAGCCAATAGACGGTGCTTCGTGCGAGCAAACCGAGTTGGCGTACGCCAATGCGGGTGGGTCGGTGCAAGTACCTGCCAACATTCCCATGATGGTGAAGTAGTTGAACTTGTATTTTAAGCGGGCAATGGTTCCGATAATCAAAATAGGAATCACGGTGATGAGTACACCCGTGTACACATATTTCAAGCCATCGCCTTCAACCACTGTCTCTACGAAGCTGGCTCCTGCCTTGATACCGACGCTGGCTAAGAACAACACCAAACCTATTTCACGCAACATCATGTTCGCTGAGGTGGTGGTGTAGGTCACCAATTTCATCTTGTAGCCATAACGTCCAATGAGAATAGCGATAATCAAGGGACCGCCTGCAATACCCAACTTCAAAGGAACAGGCATGCCAGGGATAGAGATAGGAATACTTCCAAAGATGATACCGATGAAGACACCTATAAAAATGGTGGCGATGTTGGGCACATTGAGGTGCTTCACAGAGTTACCCATGACGTCGGCAACACGCTCTACGTTCTCCTCTGGACCAACCACCATCACACGGTCACCCACATGTAGGTGCAGATTTTGACTGGCAAAGAGGTCAATGCCTTGACGAGTGATACGGGTGATGTTGACACCGTAGACGCTGGCAAAGTGCATCTTGCCCAATATTTTACCATTCATAGATGAGTTGGTAATGACAATTCGTTTGGAAATCATGGGTTGCTTGGTGTCCTCTTCTTCCCATGGCAAATCGATGGTAGGGCCTATGAACGCCTGTACGGCTTCGGCATCTGCCTCGGCACACACGATGAGCAGCTCATCGTCTTTCTGAATAACAGTTTCTCCTCGTGGGATTTCCAAGTTGCCCTCGTGCAACAAACGTGTACACACGAAGTCACGGTTGAGGAACTCCTTGATTTGTTGTAACGAGCGACCTGCGATATAGGCATTGCTCACCTTGAGACGAATCTGACAAGGCTTGGCATTGGGGTTGTCTCCTTCGGCTTGCGACAGGTCATCGTCTTCTTTTTCCAAATTGACTCTACAGATATAACGAATGGCAATGGTTGCTCCAATAATGCCCAACACACCGAGTGGGTAGGCACAGGCATAACCGTTGGCTATCTGTGGCATGTCTTCTTTGGTAAATATCGCCGTGAGTGCCTCGTTGGCAGCACCCAAACCAGGCGTATTGGTGACGGCACCGTAGAGCGTTCCCACCATCATAGGAAGGTTGTGGGAATCGGAGGTGTCGAAGAAAATGTAATAACAGGCAAACATCACTGCAATGTTGAGCAGGATGAGTGCTGTCGAGAGCAAGTTAAGGGTCACACCTCCTCGCCTGAAACTCTCAAAAAATCCCGGTCCAACCTGTAAACCAATGCAGAAGACAAAGAGGATAAGTCCAAAATCTTGCACGAAAGTCAGGATATTTGTAGGACCTGTAAATCCCACATGACCAGCGACAATACCTGCAAACAATACAAAGGTAACGCCCAATGACACACCGCCAACCTTGATTTTACCTAACAGAACACCGACCGCTATGACGATGGCGTAGAGCAAAGCGATGTGAGCTACCGAATCGTTGTTCGTAAAAAGCGAAATAATCCAGTCCATTTTGAGTACTTAAACGCTGGGTTCTATAAATTTGTCTTGCCACTCTTTGTGTTTCCATGTGTTGCACCAAAATGGGAAGACGTAACCCTGCTGATATATCTTTAGTATAATTATATAAGGTGGTAATTTATAGAACCCACCTATCTATGAAGCGTTGTTTAATAACTCCTTGCAATGATGACCCGATATTTGGCAGGTTTGCCCGATACCATGTCCACGCCCGGTGTCTGTTCTACACCAAATGGCACGCAACGAATGGTGGCTTGCGTCTCCTCCTTAATCTTTGCTTCGGTTTCTTCAGTGCCGTCCCAGTGGCAAAGGAAGAAGCCTCCGTCCTTGATTTTCTGCTTGAACTCGTCGTAATTTTCACATTCGTAGATGTGCGCATCTCTAAAGTCTTTGGCTTTCTTAAGGATGTTGGCTTGCATCTCCTCCAAGAGTTTGGGGACGTATTCCAAAATCTTCTCCAACGAAACGGTTTCCTTTTGCAGTGTGTCGCGTCGCATCACCTCGATGGTGTTGTTTTCCAAGTCGCGTCCACCCATGACCAAACGCACGGGAACGCCTTTCAGTTCGTAGTCTGCAAACTTGAACCCGGGTCGCTTGGTGTCGTTGTCATCAAACTTCACGGTGATGCCCATGGCTCTCAAGCCGTCGATAATGGGCTTCAGTTGGTCGTGAATGGCTTTGAGTTGCTCGCTCGTTTTAGAGATAGGAACGATGACTACTTGGATAGGAGCCAAGCGTGGAGGCAATACTAAGCCGTTATCGTCGGAGTGGGTCATGATGAGCGCACCGATTAAGCGTGTCGAAACGCCCCAACTCGTCGCCCATACGTATTCGGGCTTGTTCTCTTTGTTGAGGTAGGTTACATCAAACGATTTGGCAAAGTTCTGTCCCAAGAAGTGACTGGTACCGCTCTGCAAAGCCTTACCGTCTTGCATCATCGCCTCAATGGTATAGGTGTCCAAAGCACCTGCAAAGCGTTCGGTCTCGCTCTTCACGCCCTGAACCACGGGAACAGCCATCCATTGCTCGGCAAAATCAGCATATACCTTGAGCATCTTCTGTGCTTCTTCCTCAGCTTCTTCACGAGTGGCATGGGCAGTGTGTCCCTCTTGCCATAAAAACTCTGACGTTCTAAGAAATGGACGTGTGCGCATTTCCCAACGCATCACGTTGCACCATTGGTTGCACATCAAAGGCAGGTCGCGCCAAGACTTAATCCAGTTCTTGTACGTGTTCCAGATAATGGTTTCAGAAGTAGGGCGAATAATCAACTCTTCTTCGAGTTTTGCCGCAGGATCTACTTCCACACCCGTTCCCTCTTCGGAGGATTTCAGGCGATAGTGGGTCACTACAGCACATTCTTTCGCAAACCCTTTGACGTGTTCCGCCTCCTTACTAAGGAAGGATTTAGGAATCAGCAGAGGGAAATAGGCATTCTGTGCTCCCGTTTCCTTAAACATTTTGTCCAACTGCTGTTGCATTTTTTCCCATATCGCGTAGCCGTATGGCTTGATAACCATACATCCGCGTACAGCCGACTGTTCTGCCAAATCGGCTTTGATAACCAAGTCGTTATACCATTGACTATAGTTCTCCGAGCGCTTAGTCAATTCTTTTAATTCTTTTGCCATGTTCTGTTTGATGAATAATTAGCCCCTTACAAAAATAGGGAAATCCATAAATATCTTAGGAATATCCCGTTGTGGAATATTCGATGATTGCTTAATTTTGTCGCAAAAGTACAAAAAAATGTTGATATGGGTGAATATTGACATAAAAAGAATTATCTTTGCAATAAATAAACGATTAAAAAACGTAACATTATGAAGAAATTGAAAACAATGACACTGGCAATGTGTCTCATGACCGTATTTAGTTGTTCTACTAAACAAGGTACAGGAGCTTTGGCAGGTGCTGGTGGCGGTGCTGTTTTGGGAGCGATTATTGGTAAGATAGCAGGCAATGCAGGTGTAGGAGCTGCCATTGGTGGAGCTGTTGGTGCAGGTACTGGTGCCATTATTGGGCGTCACATGGATAAGGTCGCTGCTGAAACTGCAGCCCAAGTGGAGAATGCTAAAGTAGAAGAGGTAACCGATAAGAACGGCTTAAAGGCTGTGAAGGTCACTTTTGATAGCGGTATCTTGTTTGCTTCGAGCAAGGCTATCTTGAACCAAGCCAGCAAAAACGAATTGGCTAAGTTCTCTGCTGTCTTGAAGAAGAACAGAGACTGCCACGTTGATATCTTAGGTCATACTGACTCTACAGGTAACGACGGCATCAACATTCCATTGAGCAACGACCGTGCACAGAGCGTAGTGAACTACCTCAAGAGCTGTGGTGTCTCTTCCAGTCAGTTCCAAAACGTGTCGGGTATGGGCAGCTCACAACCCGTAGCTACCAACAGTACCAAGGCTGGACGTCAGCAGAACCGCCGTGTAGAAGTGTATCTGTACGCAAGTCCTGAAATGGTAGAGAAGGCTAACGACGGTAAACTCAACTAAAATTTTATAAAACATTGAGGAGGGGTGCTGTTACTGGTGCCCCTTTTTGTTTGAATGATGAGCATTATAGGACGTTTTCTACGAAGAATCATCGTATTGTTTTTCACCTCCACCATTTTAGTAGTGGTGGCTTACCGCTTTATTCCTGTGTACATCACCCCGTTAATGGTGATACGATGTGTGCAGCATGGCGAGTTGAAGATTCGACACCACTGGGTGCCCCTCGACCATATCTCCAAACACATGCCCGTAGCGGTGATGGCAAGTGAAGACCAACGCTTTCTGTTGCACCATGGATTTGACTTCCAAGCCATAGAGAAAGCCGCCACGCATAACCTGACCAACAAGTCGGGAAAGAAGCGCGGAGCCAGTACCATCACCCAACAAACTGCCAAGAATGTGTTTTTGTGGCCAGGTCGCTCATGGGTGCGCAAAGGTTTTGAGGTTTATTTTACCTTTCTTATCGAACTGATGTGGAGCAAACAGCGCATCATGGAGGTGTATCTTAACTCGATAGAGATGGGCGAGATGATATATGGCGTGGATGCGGTAGCTAAATATCATTTCGACACGACAGCTGGTGAGCTTTCCCGAGCAGACTGTGCACTGATTGCAGCTACCCTGCCAAACCCTATCAGGTTTAGCAGTAAGACGCCAAGTGCCTATATGCGCTTGCGACAGCGGAAGATAGAACACGAAATGAAGTTTGTTCCCTCATTTCCAAGAGAGGGAGAAGATATCAACCCCAACACCACAAAGGGGGGTATATACCACCGAAAGAAATGAAAGAGCTATTAGGACAATTGAACGAGAGTCAGCAAGCTGCCGTGACCTACAACGACGGTCCGCAGTTGGTCATCGCAGGAGCAGGGTCGGGAAAGACACGTGTCTTGACGTATAAGATAGCCTATCAGATACAACAAGGCATGAAACCTTGGAACATCTTGGCACTCACCTTTACCAATAAAGCCGCCAACGAGATGAAAGAGCGCATTGGACAATTGGTGGGACATCAGACAGCACGCTACATCAATATGGGCACTTTCCACTCTATCTTCGCAAGGATTTTGCGGTCAGAGGCTGCACAGGTAGGCTATCGGTCGGGCTTTACGATTTACGATGAGTCCGACTCTCGGTCGTTGCTCAAAGCCATTATCAAGGAAATGGAGCTGGATGATAAAATCTACAAGCCCGCTGGCGTACATGCCGTGATAAGCAATGCGAAGAACCGTCTCATCTCACCGCAGAGTTATGCAGCGAACGCCGAGCTGATGTTGCGTGACCAGAAGAGTCGTCGCTTCGAACTGCATCGCATCTATGATGTCTATGTGCAGCGTTGCAGAAAGGCAAATGCCATGGATTTTGATGATTTGCTGGTGTTGACGTATCAATTGTTCAAGACGCATGAGGATATTCGTCAAAAATATGTGGAGCGTTTCCGCTATGTCTTGGTAGATGAGTACCAAGATACCAATTATGCCCAGCAATGCATTGTGTGGGAGTTAACCAAAGACCATCAGCACATCTGTGTGGTTGGCGACGATGCACAGAGCATTTATGGGTTCAGAGGAGCAAATATTGACAACATGCTTGACTTCGAACAGATTTACGAAGGGGCACGCTTGTTTAAGTTGGAACAGAACTACCGCTCCACGCAACACATTGTCAAGGCTGCAAACAGTCTCATCAAACATAACGAACGCCAAATTCCAAAGGATGTATATAGCGAGAACGACCAAGGGGAGAAGCTCCTTTTCAAGCCGGTGTATTCGGATAAAGAGGAGGCGTTGGTGGTGTGCAAGGATATCCAACGCATCATGCGCACCGACGGTGCGACCTATTCCGACTTTGCCATTCTCTACCGAACCAATGCGCAGAGTAGGAGTTTTGAGGAGGAGATGTTGCGACAGCACATTCCTTATCGCATCTACGGAGGTTTGAGTTTCTACCAGCGCAAAGAGATAAAGGACATCTTAGCCTACTTCCGACTGGTGGTGAATCCTGATGATGAAGAGGCTTTTAAGCGCATCATCAACTATCCCACGCGAGGGATTGGCAACACCACGCTTCAGAAGATTGCTGCTTCGGCACAAGAACACGGCATCAGCTTCTGGCAAGTCATTGCGCAAGCGTCCTCCTTATTGCCTACGGTGAACAAGGGTACACAGACAAAGTTGCTGCGCTTCAAAGAGTTGATAGAGGGTTTCATTGCTCAATTGCATCAGGCTGATGCGTTCAAGTTGGGGCGTGACATCCTCCAAACCAGTGGCATTAGTACCGATATCTACTCCAACAACGACCCAGAGGGATTGGCACGACAAGAGAATGTCAATGAGCTGTTGGCAGGCTTGCAAGATTATACCGAGAGCAAGCGAGAGGAAGGCTTGGAACAGGAGGTGTATCTGCCCGATTATCTGCAAAGTGTCGCCCTGCTCACCGATTTGGATAGCGACGACGGGAGCGATAGTAAAGTGTCGCTCATGACCGTGCATGCCGCCAAAGGACTGGAGTTTCCCACTGTTTTTATCGTTGGATTGGAGGAGAATATCTTTCCAAGTCCTATGGCTATCGATTCCCCTCGCGAATTAGAGGAAGAACGCCGATTGCTGTATGTGGCAATTACGCGTGCCGAAAAACATTGCATCCTCACGTCAGCAAAGAACCGCTGGCGGTATGGCAAACTGGAATTTGATACGCCCAGTAGATTTATCAAAGACATTGATTCACGTTTTATCCACATCGAAGCCGAAGAGGAAACGATCGATGAGTCCATCTTTGCGCCTTACAGTGGCAGTCACTTCTCTGACGATAACTATCGACGATATAGCGATCGCATGCAAAACTCCCGACCTGTGGCGAGTCAGTTCCAAGCCGATGTCAAACCGAAAATCACCTCTGTTCAGCGCCCTGAACAGGCTGTTGACCCCTTCTCTTCCTCCTTTAAGCGCCAACTCCAGCAGGCAGGTGGAAACTTTAAGCGTGTCACTGACGCCATGACCAACGGTGGACGGACAGCGGCAGCCTCTTCCCCTAATCCTGATGCCTCTGGTTTGCAAGAGGGGAGCACCATTGAACACCAGCGTTTCGGCATTGGCACCGTACTCCGATTGGAGGGTGATGGTGAGAACAGAAAGGCTACGGTGGACTTTAAGCATGCGGGTACCAAGCAGTTGCTGCTCAAGTTCGCTCGCTTCAAGTTGCTGAAGTAGGTTCCTGTTTGCCCACCTCCGCTCGTGCTTTTGCGTGTGGGCAACTCTCCTGCGTTGTTTGTCACCTGCTTTATTTGTTTGTCCTACCCATATTTTTTGCGTGTGGGCGGCTTTCCTGCGATATTTGTCTCCGCTGCAAAAAGATTTTACTCGCCAACGTTTGCAGGATTTCTTCTTGTAGCTGTGGCAGCAGAAGCAAGGAATTGTGCCGTGCATGTCCTTTTAATTCTCCTTTTATTATGTTATGTTATAAGTAGAAAAGTGTTGGCTATTATGTACTTATATCATTGTTTTGAAGTAATACTGCACTTAGATACAGGCTGTTTTTGATGCGATGATGAGCCAATGACATGGCGGATTTGTCGCAACAGCATTTTGCGAGATTTCACGACACGTCCGTGTCGTTCCGTGTTCTTCCGTTGCGATGATGAAGAATATGTTTTCCGTTTCATCTCACCAGCCGTCTGATGCGCTGCATTCCTCAAAAGTCAGTCGTCAGATTGGCTTCATTCTCTTGTTGCGTTGATTCGTTTCATTGACTTCATTCGATGTTCAACAACACTGCTTTTCAATGAAAGATCCGTGCTGCTGCATCCGTATTTTTGTAAATTTATTTCGTAATTTCATTTTTTCATTTTAGAAAAATATTCGTTGTTAGATAGTCGTTTTTGCCTTGTTTTTTAGGTGGAATTTCCTTATCTCATTGAGTTAAGCCGTCTATTTACCGCAAATTGTGTCGCAAAAGCATGCAAATTCTTGCCTTATTTCCATGCTTCAACGGTGTCAAAGCAATGAGATAGTAGGTTCATCACAGGTGGCATGGTAGTTAATCCGTTCATTCACAAGTGTTTATAAAACTTGCGTATTTGCGTACAGTCCTGCGCTTGGTTACAAATACGCGAGTATTGAGAGGGGTTGTTAAATTTTTTCACACTTTTACACACCTACAGATGTTTGTGCAAATGGTCATTTCAACGGTGCAGTAGGATTATTTTTCGTTTATCCTTGTGAGCGATGACGGGGCGAAGCCCCAATAGGAATATAGCCCAGCGCAACGTGCAGTAGCCAATATTACAAGCAATGGCGGGGCGAAGCCCGAAAAGGAATATAGCGCAGAGTATTGTGCAGCAATCATGGGTACGAGCAAAGACGAGCTGAAAGCCCAATAAGAATACAGCCCAGGGCAGCGCCCTGGGTAAAAATATTCCAACTAACTTGCGCTCTGAAAGAGCAAAAGGAAGGAACGAACGAGCATTTCGCTGGCTCCTGTTGCGCTTACAGCGCGCCAATTAGTTAATAAACTCAAACCCAGGGCGCTGCCCTGGGCTGTATTCTTATTGGGCTTTCAGCCCGTCTTTGCTCGTACCCATGATTGCTGCACAATCATCTGTTCTATATTCCTGTTGAGCTTTCAGCCCGTCTTTGCTCGTAACCATGATTGCTGCACAATCCTCTGCGCTATATTCCTGTTGGGCTTTCAGCCCGTCTTTGCTCGTAACCATTGTTGCTACACCATCCTCTGGACTATATTTCTGTTGGGCTTTTACTCCGTCATTGCAACCCGATGGATGGTTTCAAAAAATAGAGGAACACTATTACCGTGGAGGGAAAAACATTTCTGTTTCGTTCGTATTTTTCGTTGTAAAACATCATTCTTCTATGAAGGAATTTTGGGACGAAAAAGAGAAGCAACGATATTTAGCATACTTTACACGTATTTTTTTTGTAGGTTGCTGCTTTTTTTATATCTTTACCACATCAAACGAAAAACAACTTAAACCTAATCATATTAAAAATGACAGAAAAACAACAAATCGTAGAGTGCGTCCCTAATTTTAGCGAGGGTCGCAACATGCAGGTAATTAAACAAATTACAGATGAGATTGAGCGCGTTAAGGGTGTTAAACTATTAGATGTAGACCCAGGTGAGGCTACCAATAGAACGGTGGTGACGTTTGTCGGTTCGCCCGATAATGTATTAGAAGCTGCATTCCAAGCCGTGAAAAAGGCAGCCCAGCTCATTGATATGCGCAATCACCATGGAGCGCATCCACGAATGGGTGCCACAGACGTTTGTCCACTTATCCCAGTGGCTGGCATTACATTGGAAGAATGTGCAAAACTCGCACAGCAGTTGGCAGAGCGGATCGCCAACGAACTCAACGTACCTTGTTATTGTTATGAAGCTGCAGCACGGACGCCCGAGCGTAAGAACTTGGCTGTTTGCCGTGCAGGAGAATACGAGGCGCTGCCAGAGAAGATGAATGATCCTGCTAAGGCACCCGACTTTGGGGCTCGCCCCTTTGACGAAGGTGTGGCACGCACAGGATGTACTGCCGTTGGCGCACGTGACTTTCTGATTGCTACCAACTTCAACCTCAATACAACCTCTACACGCCGTGCCAACGCCATTGCTTTTGACGTGCGTGAGAAGGGACGTCCACGCCGAGAGGGCAACTCTCCTGTGGGTAAGCCCATGAAGGATGAGCACGGCAAGACCATCATGATACCGGGTACCTTGAAAGGAACAAAGGCGATTGGGTGGTATATTGACGAATACGCCATTGCGCAAGTGTCTATGAATATCACGGATATCAACGCCACTCCATTGCACGTTGCCTTTGATGAGGTTTGCCGTTGTGCGCAGAACCGAGGTATCCGTGTCACGGGAACAGAGATAGTAGGACTGGTTCCTAAGCGAACATTGATAGATGCAGGCAAGTACTTCTTGCGGAAACAGAACCGCTCTACTGGTATTCCAGAAGAGGATATCTTGACCATCGCTATCAAATCGTTGGGATTAGACGACCTCAAACCATTCAATCCTCGTGAGAAGGTTATTGAATACCTGTTGGAGGACGATAACAAGAAAGCCAAGCTGATAGACCTTACCGTGAAGGAGTTTGCCGACGAGACTTCGCGCGAGTCTCCCGCTCCCGGTGGTGGAACCATCTCCGCTTATATGGGTGCATTAGGTGCTACCTTAGGAACGATGGTTGCCAACCTGTCAAGTCACAAGGCAGGATGGGATGATCGCTGGGAAGAGTTCAGCAACTGGGCAGACAAAGGACAGGAAATCAAGGTAGAGCTGATGCACCTTGTCGACGAGGATACCGAGGCTTTCAACCGCATCATGGCTGCCTTTGGCTTGCCTAAGAAGACGGACGAGGACAAGGCTGCCCGTTCCGCTGCGATTCAAGACGCCACCCTTTATGCCACACAGGTACCTCTGCATACCATGAAGGCTGCCTATAAAGTGTTTGAACTCTGTAAGGCGATGGCACAAGAAGGCAACCCCAACAGCGTTTCGGATGCTGGTGTGGGCGTGTTGGCTGCCCGTGCTGCCGTTTTAGGAGCAGGACTCAATGTCAAGATTAACGCCTCTGGACTGAAAAATCGCGAGGTAGCCGACCAGTTGGTGGGCGAGGCTAACCAACTCATTGACAAGGCAAACCAAGCCGAAGTAGAGATTATGAAGATAGTAGAAAGTAAATTATAAGACCTTAAAGATAAAGAAAATGACGCACGAAGAATTCATGGCGGACATTCGGGCGGGTATTCCTAATACCTTACCCGACCCACAACCGTATGACCACACGGTGAACCATGCACCTAAGAGAAAAGACATTCTTACATCAGAAGAAAAGAAGTTGGCATTGCGCAACGCATTGCGTTACTTCCCAAAGAAGTTTCATGCCACATTGGCACCAGAGTTTTTGGACGAGTTGAAGACTTATGGACGTATCTATATGTATCGCTTCCGTCCTACGTATGATATGCACGCTCGTCACATTGACGAATATCCACACAAATGCAAGCAGGCTGCCGCTATCATGATGATGATACAAAACAACTTGGATAAGGCAGTAGCGCAACATCCACACGAACTGATTACTTACGGAGGCAATGGTGCCGTGTTCCAAAACTGGGCGCAGTATCGACTTGTGATGCAGTATCTCAGCGAGATGACAGACGAGCAAACATTGGTGATGTACTCTGGTCATCCGCTTGGTTTGTTCCCTTCGCATAAGGATGCACCACGGGTGGTGGTGACGAACGGAATGGTGATTCCCAATTACTCTAAGCAGGACGATTGGGAGAGAGACAATGCACTCGGTGTGAGTCAGTACGGACAGATGACCGCAGGCTCGTATATGTATATTGGTCCACAGGGAATTGTGCATGGTACTACCATTACTGTGCTCAATGCGGCACGCAAGGTAGGTGGCGACAACATGAAACTGTTTGTCACGGCAGGTCTTGGCGGCATGTCGGGCGCACAGCCAAAGGCTGGCAACATCGCTGGCGTGGTGAGTGTGACTGCTGAAATCAACCCCTTGGCTGCTAACAAACGTTACGAACAAGGATGGGTAGATGAACTACACGACAATCTTGACGAACTGATACCTGCTATCCGAAAAGCTGTTGAAGAAAAGCGCGTGGTGTCCATGGCTTATGTTGGTAACATCGTTGACCTGTGGGAACGCCTTGCCGAAGAGAATATCCGTGTGGACTTGGGTAGCGACCAAACATCTTTGCACAACCCTTGGGCAGGTGGTTATTATCCAGTAGGCATGAGCTTGGAGGAGTCTAATCGCATGATGGCGGAAGCTCCCGAGCAGTTCAAGGAAAAGGTTCGGGCGTCATTGCGCCGTCAGGTAGATGCCATCAACAAGCTCACCGCAAAGGGAATGTACTTCTTCGATTACGGCAATGCCTTCCTCTTGGAGGCAAGTCGTGCAGGAGCTGACATCCTTCGCAAGGACGGTAAGTTCCGTTATCCTTCGTATGTGCAGGATATCATGGGACCGATGTTCTTCGATTATGGTTTCGGTCCATTCCGTTGGGTTTGCTCATCGTGCGACCCGAAGGATTTGGAGGTGACCGACCGCTTGGCAACTGAGGTGCTGGAAGAAATGAGAAAAACTGCCACAAAAGATATTATCGGTCAGTTGGATGACAACATCCATTGGATTAAGGAAGCTGGCAAGAATCATTTGGTTGTAGGCTCTCAGGCTCGCATCCTCTATGCAGACAGTGTGGGCAGAACCAAGATTGCGTTGGCATTCAACGAGGCAGTGCGCAAAGGCGAAATCAGTCAGCCCGTTGTCCTTGGTCGTGATCATCACGATGTCTCTGGTACGGACTCTCCTTTCCGTGAAACCAGTAATATCTACGACGGTTCGCAATTCTGTGCCGACATGGCCATTCAAAATGTCATCGGCGACGCTTTCCGTGGTGCCACATGGGTTTCCATTCACAACGGTGGAGGCGTAGGCTGGGGCGAAGTCATCAATGGCGGCTTCGGTATGGTGGTCGATGGCAGCGAAGATGCGAATCGCCACATCCGCGAGATGCTTCTGTGGGATGTCAACAACGGTATTGCACGCCGTAGCTGGGCTCGTAACAAGGGTTCTATCGATGCCATTCAACGAGAAATGGAACGCACTCCCGGCTTGAAGGTAACCTTACCCAACTTCGTGGATGACAGCGAAATAGAGAAACTTAACTTCTAAATCAACGTCCAGTCGCAGTGCTTCACGCTAAACACTTCTTTGAGCGAGAGGCATTGCGACTTGGCACATTAACAATCACACTATGATACACAAAATTAGCGCAGCACACCTCACGATTGAAGAGGTGGGAGCGATTTTAGAAAACCATGCTACTTTAGAATTATCTGATGACGCACGTCAACGAATTGTGCGCTGTCGCAAATATTTAGACAAGAAAATTGCCGAGTCGGACGTTCCTATCTATGGCGTTACCACAGGCTTCGGTTCATTGTGCAACGTGTCTGTAGACAAAGACCGGCTGGCTCAGTTGCAAGTAAACCTCATCATGTCGCACGCTTGCGGCGTGGGCAGCAGGGTGCCAAATGACATTGTAAAGATTATGCTCTTTCTCAAAGCGCAGTCTTTGAGTTATGGCTATTCTGGCTGTCAGGTAGAGACGGTTGAGCGATTGATCGACTTCTTCAACAATGATATTTATCCCGTGGTCTATACACAAGGCTCACTTGGCGCATCGGGCGACCTCGTTCCGTTGGCTCACCTTTGCTTGCCATTGTTAGGAATGGGCGAGGTTGAGTATAAAGGTGAACGGATGAGCGGCAAGGCGCTATTGCAAAAGATGAACTGGGAACCCATACAGTTGGCTTCCAAAGAAGGACTTGCCCTGCTCAACGGTACGCAGAACATGAACGCTTATGCCGTTTGGGCAGTGTTGCAGAGCGAGCGTCTCTGTGATTGGGCAGACAAGATTGGCGTAATGTCATTGGAAGCCTACGACGGACGTATCGAACCGTTCACGCATGCCGTGCATGCTGTCCGTCCACACAAGGGACAGATAGACACCGCTGCACATATTCGAGAGCTGTTAGAGGGCAGTGAACTCATCAAGCAACCTAAGGTGAATGTGCAAGATCCTTATTCGTTCCGTTGTATGCCACAAGTGCATGGCGCATCGAAAGACACGTTGGCTTATGTGCGATCGGTCATTGAAATAGAGTTGAATGCGGCAACCGACAATCCAACTGTTTGTCCTGACGACGACTTGGTGATCTCTGCAGGCAACTTCCATGGCGAACCTATCGCCCAACCTATGGACTTTTTGGCAATTGCCCTGTGCGAATTGAGCAACATCTCCGAGCGACGAATCTATAAGTTGATTTCGGGTACGCGCAATCTGCCCAGCTTCTTGGTGGCAAAGCCCGGTCTTAACAGTGGGTTCATGATACCACAATATGCCGCTGCGTCTATTGTCAGTCAAAGCAAGATGTACAGCACGCCAGCTTCGGTCGACAGCATTCCATCGTCGCAGGGGCAGGAAGACCATGTAAGTATGGGTGCCAATGCAGCCACAAAGTTGTATCAGGTAGTGCTCAACACCGAGCGAGTGCTGGCTATCGAGCTGTTCAATGCAGCCCAAGCACTCGAGTTCCGTCGCCCATTGAAGTCGTCACCAGCCATTGAGGCTATCTATGCGGCTTATCGCAAGGTGGTACCATTCATCGAAAACGATGAGTTTATGTCGCCACACATTGCGCAATCGGTAGAATTTTTAAGGAAATAAATCATCAATCCCACTCTCTTCGGACAGGAGGAGTGGGATTTTCATTTTGTTACATGATATGAAACTTTTAGTAACCAACATTGCTTTTCTGGCAGGCATCCAACCCACGGACAAGCTACGACTGGAGGGTAAGGAGATGGCTCGGCTCGAAACGATAGCGAATGCCTTTCTCTATGTCGAGGACGGGCGCATCCATTCGTATGGTGCCATGAGCGATTTAGCGAAATGCAACCTTCCTTCTGATGTACAGCAGATAGATGCCAAAGGCGGAAGTGTGCTGCCCTCTTGGTGCGATTCGCACACCCACATTGTCTTTGCAGGGAGTCGTGAGCAGGAGTTTGTGGACAAGATACGTGGCTTGAGCTATGCCGAAATCGCCAAAAGGGGCGGTGGTATCCTCAATTCTGCCGACAAGTTGCACGACATGTCCGAAGATGAACTGTACCAACAGGCGATGCGTCGTGTAGACGAAGTCATCCGAAAAGGAACGGGGTGCATAGAAATCAAGAGTGGATACGGTTTGAACACCGCTGACGAACTGAAAATGTTGCGCGTCATCAAGCGCATCAAAGAGACGACACCGCTCAAGGTGGTTGCCACTTTCTTGGGTGCGCATGCCGTTTCGCGCGAATATGCAGGCAGACAAAGTGATTATGTCGACTTGGTAATCCGTGAGATGATTCCTGCTGTAGCCAAAGAAAACTTGGCAGAATACATTGATGTGTTCTGCGATACGGGCTTCTTTACGCCCGAAGAAACCGCACGTATTCTTGAAGCAGGGGCAAAATATGGCATGCGAGGCAAGATACATGCCGACGAATTGGCGTCCTCTGGTGGGGTAGAGGTAGGAGTTAGACACAATGCCCTATCGGTAGACCATCTCGAGAGTATGACCGCAGAAACGATAGAGACACTACGTGGCAGCGAAACCATGCCTACCGCCCTTCCCGGTACATCGTTCTTCCTGAACATGCCGTTTGCGTTGGGGCGCAAAGTCATTGACGAGGGGTTGCCTTTAGCGGTGGCAAGCGACTACAATCCAGGCTCGACACCATCGGGAGACATGAAGTTTGTCATTTCGCTGGCGTGCATCAAGATGCGTCTCTTACCAGCAGAAGCCATCAATGCAGGTACCATGAACAGTGCGTATGCCATGGGATTGAGCAAGGATTACGGTTCTATCACGAAGGGAAAGGTTGCGAATTTTTACATTACGAAGCCCATCCCATCGGTTGACTTTATTCCTTACGCATACACTACACCTATAGTAAACAGGATATTTTTGCGGGGCGAGGAGTACATTCCACAAACAGAGTTGTAGAAAACAGGCAGATGTTCTGGATTCAAACCAGTCCGTTTGCTTTCTTTTCCGTTCCCCTTTCTTGACGAAAAAACGCTCAACCACAATGAGGTTGAGCGTTTTTTCGAGTGTAGGGTCGTGTTATTTTCGCATCTGACGGTCTCTCTCTTTCAATACACCATGGCGATAAGCATCGAGCAGTGCTTCCAAATCCTTGATTTGTTGTTTGAGTTCTGCACCTTTGTCCGTGTCTGCCACCAGCATGCGGTGTGCACTCATCTCAACAATTTGCGTCGTTCCGATGATGTCCGTGCCTTGCAAAATGGCATCCTCGGTGTTGGTAAAAGGCTCGTGTTGTACCAATTGGAAACCTCTACTATGGTACACCAAGGTGTAGCCAGCAATACCAGTCTCTTTGTGGTAGGCTTGTGAGAAGCCTCCGTCAATCACCATGAGCTTTCCGTTGGCTTTGATAGGATTCTCACCATTCATCACATGTACGGGAACATGACCGTTGATGATGTGCCGATTGGGGTCTTTTACGTCGAAGGCATCCAAGATTTGGTCCACTATCGCTTCTTGATTACGCAGTTTGAAGTAGTTCCCCTTCTCTTCATGGTGCGTCTCTTTGTCGGCAATGAAATATCGCTCGAAGGTGGACATCTTCGACTTGTTGAACAAAGGACTGTCGGGACCACACCACAGGTAGAGGAAATAGTCGATGGCATATTGGTGTTCATCGTTAGGAGCGTCATGTTGGAAGGCGGTACGTATCATCATACCCGTCTGGTGCATCAATTGTCTTCCCACATATTTCCGTCCGGGATAAATCTCTACTTCTTTCAATGTGCCATCCTCATTGAGTGGGATAGAGGCGTGAAACAGCAAGTTGCCGTTAAAGATGGCGTACATGCACCCATGTTGCAAAAGCAATCGCATGTGCTTGTGCAGTTTCTCGCTGACCATGAACGAATGGCGAAGTCGTTGCATCAGTTCCTTTTCTTCGGGCGTTAATTCGTTGGGATGCTTAGGATCTACTGTGGGGAAATGATGATCGTGAAGCTCATATTCTTTTCCGTCCAATGTGATAGTACCCTTCTCATAGTTCACGAAGTTGAAGAGTTCTCTGTTTTGCATCTTCCATTCGGGATGACGTTCATAGAGTTGCGCCTCTTCTTTGAACTGAATAATGGCAATTGCCTTGTGCATGAGTGCTGTGAGGCGCAGCGTCTTCTCAGCAACTTCTTTGGAACCCCCACTGAGTTTTGGATAAAAAGCCTCGCAAGGGTCGTCTCCATAGGTCTCCATGGCAAAGGTAGCTAATGGCACTAAGTTGATACCATACCCCTCTTCCAAGGTGGTGAGGTTGGCATATCGCAACGACAAGCGAATGACATTGCAGATACACGCATGATTTCCTGCACATGCCCCCATCCATAGCACGTCGTGGTTTCCCCACTGAATGTCCCAACTGTGGTAGTGTTCCATGGTGTCCATGATGATGTGTGCACCCGGTCCACGGTCGTACACATCGCCCAAGATGTGCAGTTGGTCTATCACCAGTCGTTGAATGACGTGTGCCAAGGCAATGATAAAATCATCGGCACGCCCAGTAGAGATAATGGTCTCAAGGATAACGTTGTAATAAGCCACCTTATTCGTAACACCAGCATTCTCGTGCAAGAGCTCTTGAATGATGTAACTGAAATCTGTGGGCAGTGCTTTTCTCACTTTCGAGCGCGTATATTTGCTGGACACATCACGACACACCATTACCAACTGATGCAGGGTAATATGATACCAATCATAAATATCCTGTTCGGCAGCCTTGACCAATTGCAATTTCTGTTCGGGGTAATAAATCAGTGTGCATAACTCTCGCTTCTCACTCTCTCGCAAGGTGTTGCCAAAGAGTTCGCTCACTTTGCGCTTGATGTTGCCAGAGGCATTCTTTAACACATGCTGAAAAGCCTCGTTCTCACCGTGAATATCTGCCAAAAAGTGTTCCGTTCCCTTGGGTAGATGCAGAATTGCCTGCAAGTTAATGATTTCGGTACTTGCATCGGCGATGGTGGGAAACGACTGTGATAATAATTCTAAATATCTTAAATCTTGTAGAGTAGGGTGCTTGTATTCCATTTCCATTTATTTTATCGTATTCTGTTCTGTTGTGTTGACGGCTTCTCTTAGCCTTTTGGTGTGTTTGTCATCAAGAGGATTTAATGGCATGAACCCTTCTGTTATCTGTTTGTCTTCTTCAAGTAGCTGAAGGATGCGGGCAGCAAACTTTTCTTCGTGCAGCGTTATGAGCATTTGGACAAGCGCATCCTCATCGTAGTCAACCGTCATCAGCGAGGTGGCTAATTGTGCCAATGCTGCTTTTGAAATGTTGCGGCGGTGGTACTGATACCTGAGATATAATACTTGTGTGCAAAATTCTTTTTCTAATGGGGCGTCTTCTTCGATAATGGTCATCTTCTTGGCAATCGCTTGCCGCATCCTTTGGTCGTGTTCAAGGATGGTCTGTTCGTAGAGTGTCACCAACTGCTCAAGGCAATCCTGCGGTGTGATAGTGGCGGTGAGGATGGGATTGGGTATCAATGCCACGCGGTCGCTCCATTGCCTTTGTTGGATGCTTCTTCGCTCATTTTCTCCCCATACCAATACTGTGGTGGCTTTCTTTGTTGCATTTTTTTGTGCAAGTAGCTTTGTGGGACTCAGTCGAACTTCTTGTTGATGAAACCACCAAGGTGCCAGTTCGCCCAAAGGAGAATAAACTGTGGGTATCAGTTGTCGGTGTGCCTGTGTGATGCGCTTCGAGGTTTGGGCGTTCCATGCGCCAAAGACATGAATCAGTTGTGGAAACTGCGTGGACAGCGTCATGTCACTGCGTGCGGTAAGTCCCTCTTCGAGCAATGTAAAATATTGCTGGTAAAGCGGCTGTTTGGCAACATTGGGCGGAATATACAACTCGATATTCATATTTACAGTTTATGACTGGTAAAATCGTAATTATCGGCTTTGCGAAATCTTTGCCTGAACAGAAGGTTACGCCACACGATAGTAGGTTCGTAACACAACACTTGCCATGTAGACAAGTGGGGCATAAAGAATTTCAAAGGCTTTGTGATGACCCACATTCTCATGCCTATCGTGCAGAGTAGAGCGACGGCAGCGGTCACGATGAGCACCCAGTTGACTTCGCTAATGGCAATCCCTAACACGATGAACGTCACGAGATAAGAGAGATAAAGCATCGCCTGATCGACCTTATATATAAGGTGTAAGCGGAAGGAGCGTTGGAGTAATGGGCGAGAGGCAAGTTCGAAGAGCAGCTGGTTGCGCCGTTTCTTTTTAGTGGGAATGTCCTCTATCATCCATGAGGCAGGTTCTATGCAGACGGTGTTGGCTTGGGGAGCGGCAAACTTGTTGACGATGAAGTCGTATTCCCCCCGCAACAATTGCAGGTTGCCACGATAACCGTCTTGAGCAATGAACCCACTCTTGCGGAACATGAGGTTGCACGAGTTGGTGCGATAGGCGATGCTGCGATGCGCCTGATGCAATAAATATAAATCCGAGTACCACCTTTCCAACTGATAAAGGGTGGGGGCGGCAGGCTCATACTGGCTATATCCCATGACCAATTGTGCCTCTTGGGTGCAGTGGCGAGACATCTCAAGCAACCAAGTGCTACTGGCTGGCTGGCAATCTGCCTCTGTTAAAAGTATCCATTCATGCTTAGCAGCCTTGACACCCAACGTAATGGCAAGCTTCTTGCGACTCATGTACCGGGAAGATGTGGGGACAAAGGTGGCGTAGAGATGTGGGTTATTGGCAAAACGCTTCAGCACCATCTCGGTTTCGTGGTCGCCTTGTTCTGCCACAACCACCACCTCGAAGGCACCTTCGTATTCTTGTTCCAAGAGTGCAGGCAGATGCTTCGCCAACTCTTTTGCCTGTTCATGAACCGTCACCAATACAGTGATGTTCGGTGGTTCTGTCGTTTGTATGTCATTGGCTGTGTTGTCATTAGGTTGAGATGAGGCAACATCCTCTGCCGTCTCTACGATTTCCTCCTCGTCAGACACCTCTGCTGTCGTGATGAGTCGACGAAGATCACGGCGAAAACGGAAGTACGGACTGCAAAGTGGTGCTACCAAAGCCAGCAATAGGACGAGGATGCTAATGATGAGGGTTGTTTCGTTGATAATCATGTTATATTTTTCTTTCCTCTGATGAAAAATCATTGCTTAAATATCCCTGAACTAAAGGTCTGCCATTGTACTGACTTGCCATACTTTCACCGTAGGCTCCTGCCGACCGAATGGCTAAGATATCTCCTCTGCGACAGGAGGGTAGAAGTACACCTTGTGCCATGACATCACTCGATTCACAGATAGGACCTACCACATCGTAGGTGTCCAGCGCTCCTTGAGACGACCTGTTTTCTATTTTGTGATGGGCTTGATAGAGTGCAGGACGTAACAGTTCGGTCATTCCAGCATCTATGATGCAAAACTTTTTGTGTTCTCCTTCCTTGATATAGAGCACTTTGCTTATCAAACTCCCACATTGGGCAACAACCGATCGTCCTAATTCAAAGTGAATGGTTTGCTCTTTTGTGTAGTGTAAATGTTGGGCAAAGGTGTCAAAATAGGCTTGGAAATCAGGGATGGCACAACCATCAGGGTCGTCATAGTTTACACCGAGTCCGCCTCCCACATTGATGTAACGCAAATGAATGTCATGCTGGTTTAACTCTGTTTGCAGTTCATTGATGCGTTGACACTCAGATACAAAGTCGCTCATATCCGTGATTTGGGAACCAATATGAAAGTGAAGACCTATGAGTGTGATGTGTTCGAGCCGAGAGCAGGCTTCTATGGCTGTGTTCATCTGTGCCAATGGAATGCCAAACTTATTTTCCGACAGTCCTGTAGTGATGTGAGCGTGCGTATGAGCTCCCACATTGGGATTGATGCGCAATGCCACATGTGCCACTTGTTGTTCTTGAGCAGCCAGCGCATTGATAACTTCCAACTCTTCCAAGCTCTCTACATGAAAGCAAAAAATGTGCTGTTGAAGTGCTAATCTGATTTCTTCATCCCGTTTTCCCACCCCAGCAAACACAATCTTATTAGCAGGAAAGCCAGCCTTCAAGGCTGCTGTGATCTCTCCACCACTTACACAATCGGCACCAAACCCTGCCTGACTTATCTGTTGCAGTAGTTGGGGATGCGCATTGGCTTTCAAGGCATAATGCACTTCAAAGTGGGCATGCTTGTCCGTCTCACGCTTAATGGCATCCAGTGTGCGATGAAGCAACTGGGTGTCGTAATAATAATAAGGTGTCTGCTTGGTGTTTAAGCAGGCTGCAGAAGGTAATGCGTTCATGTTGTGCCAGTCTCCTATTCAACTTCTTGGTGATGAAAGAGCATGTCACTGAGACTTTGTAGTGCTTTTTTCTTGTCACTGGCTTTTACAAGGAACGAGATGTTATAATTGCTACCTCCATAAGATATCATGCGCACAGGGATGTGTCGCATGGCATCTAATGCCAAGGTCTCGAACCCCACGTTACTCCATGCTAAGTCGCCCACCACGCAGATGATGCACATGTCTCTGTCAACAGTGACCGTACCGAACTTCATCAGGTCATTAACAATCTCGTCCAAGTGGCTGTCGTCGTCAATACTCATGGACACACCCACCTCGCTGGTGGCAATCATGTCAATAGGCGTTTGATAACTTTCAAAGATTTCGAATACCTTTCTCAAGAAACCTGTGGCTAATAACATTCTCGATGATTTGATTTTAATGGCGACAATGTTGTCTTTGGCAGCCACCGCCTTGATCTCCCCTTGTTTGATAGTGTTGTTAATGAGGGTTCCATCGGCATCGGGTTCTAAGGTATTTTTCAACCGCACGGGTATTCCTGCATATTTGGCAGGCTGCACACAAGTCGGGTGTAGTATCTTGGCACCAAAGTATGCCAACTCTGCAGCCTCCTCAAAGTTGAGCTGTTCTACTGCTTCGGTGTCGTCTACCACGCGAGGGTCGTTGTTGTGCATGCCATCAATGTCGGTCCAAATCACAATTTCTTCCGCTGGTAGTGCCGCTCCTATCAGTGAAGCGGTGTAATCAGAACCGCCCCGAAGCAGGTTGTCAACCTCTCCATATGCGTTGCGACAAATGAATCCTTGGGTCAAGTAGATTTGTTGCTCTGGGTTGGCAGCCATTTGTTCGGCAAGTTGTTCCTTGATATATGGAAGATTGGGCTCCCCGTTCTTATCCGTTCTCATAAAGTCGAGTGCCGACAACAGAACGGCTTTTATCCCTTGCTCTTGCAGATAATTCACCATCATCGTGGTACTGATGATTTCGCCTTGCGCAACAATGCACTTCTCTTCAAACGAGGTAAATAAGTCTTTGGTAAACAATCGGAGGTAGTTAAACTCTTCTACCAAGAACTGTCGCGTTTTCTGTTTGTACGTTTCCGTGCTGTACAGCTCCTCGATATGCTCAAGATATTTTCTTTCCAAGGCGTTGATGACCTCGTTTGCGCCTTCTGGATTCTTCTTATATAAATAGTCTGCTATTTCAATCAGAGTGTTCGTTGTACCCGACATGGCAGAGAGAACCACAAAAGTGGGTTGTCCTGAAGTGGTAATCAGCGTTGCCACATTCTTTATTCTTGTTGGTGAGCCTACGGAAGTGCCACCGAATTTCATTACTTTCATACGTGATAACTGTTTACCTGAGTTCATGTAAAATGTGAATAAGCTTCTGATGTGTGCGATGCGGTTATGCCTCTTGACTTTCTTGCGTGTCCTGCAAGGCGTCTACTTTCAAGTCGGATTTGTTGTAGGAGCTGGTAATATCTTCAAGAAGTCCGTCTTTCGCACGATATACGATGCCGGGATATTGATCTAACAAGGGGATGTTATGCGTCGACATCACAACGGCAGTGCCCGTTAGGGTAATCTCTTTCAGCAGTTTCACAATGTTGTGTGCGGTCTCTGGGTCAAGATTGCCCGTGGGTTCATCTGCGACAATCATCTTGGGACGATTCAGGAGTGCCCTTGCAATCGCAATTCGCTGTTGCTCTCCGCCTGAGAGTTCATGGGGCATCTTATATTTTTTCTCCGTCATCTCAACGGCTGAGAGCACCTCGTCTATGCGGGCATCAATCTCTTTCTTATCTTTCCACCCCGTTGCTTTGAGTACAAACTTCAAATTTATATAGATGTTTTTGTCGTGCAACAGCTGAAAATCTTGGAAGATAATTCCCATTTCGCGTCGCAATCCGGGTACTTGTTTTCGTTTGATATGCGTGAGATCACGCCCTAATACTTCCGCTTTGGTTCCCTCTTCTGTGTGGATATCCAACTCACAATAGATGGTTTTCAGCAGTGAACTTTTGCCAGAACCAACTTTTCCGATAAGGTAGATAAATTCACCTTCCTCAACTTGAAAATCTACATCTTTCAGTACTAACGTGTCAGCCTGATATATTTGCACCTTTTGATAGTCTACTAACATGGTCGATAGTCTTCTTTTTTATTATTGAATCGTCATTCTCTCTTCCTCAAGAGCCGAATGTTTCACTCATGCAAAGATACTAAATTCTTTCGAATAGTCAGCCATATCGGCACTGATAAATATGAATTGCACACCGCTCTTTTATTGAAAACGTGGCTCTATTATAAAAAAATGACGTATTTTCCTGTTGTAAACAACGTAGATGAAGTTAACAACGAAATCAACAGATAACACGAAAGCGGGTGTGGGATATAAACAAATCAAAAGACGTAGACGTTTTTAACGAAAAGAACGAAAATAAATAAGTGCCATCTCTTTCCGAGACTTCATTGAATGAGAGAGGTTGCAGGAAATGTTTTTTGTCTCTTTAGAAAGAATGGGACGTTCATCTGTGAAATATCTTCTGTAGCACAGTATGTTTTTCTTTTGTGTTTTTCGTTTCTAAGACATGTGCTGTCAGTCTATATCTCAGTTCGTACGCAAGAAGCCCATAAAGGATTGATAGTTCAAGGTGTTGTGCAGCAGTTAATGTTGTGAGTAAATGCGGGGCGAAACTCCAAAAGTATGATAGTTCAAGGTGTTGTACGGCAGTTATTGTTGTGAGTAAAGGCGGGGCGAAGCCCCAAAAGTATGATAGTTCAAGGTGTTCTGCGGCAGTTGATGTTGTGAGCAAAGGCGGGGCGAAGCCCCAATAGGAATACAGCCCAGGGTACCACCCTGGGTGAGCGTTTATTAACTAATTGGCGCGCTGTAAGCGCAAAAGGAATCAGTGAAGCATTCTTTCTTTTCGTCTTCCTTTTGCTCTTTCAGAGCGCAAAATTAGTGGTCAACTGTACCCAGGGTGTTACCCTGGGCTAAGAGCTTATTGGGCTTTCAGCCCGTCTTTGCTGTGTGTGTAAACCGTTTATTCTAAAATTGTGATGATTAAAACATCATTGTGTTGCCCTGGCTCTTTTCTGCTTATGTCGTAAGACTGTGAGTGAGGGCAGTTAAAAAAACAAAATGAGAAGGTGGTATGAGCGTCTATCCCTCTTTAGGAGTGGTAGTTATGCAGGTGAAAGAGATACCAAAAAAGTTGTTTATTCTTCTTCTGCGTGAGGTGTGCGAAGAATTATGCTTGTCGCTCCGATAGTAAAAAGAGTGCCGTCGTAGATGATGCGACGCTCACGATCGCCCAAAATTTCATTGTGTACAAAGGTGCCAGTGAAGCTGGGACCATCGCTCAGCTCATATTTCAAACCGCCTCGCTTGTCTTTCGACACCTGAATGCGGCAATGTGTCATGTCAACGCTGGGGTCGGTGGTTTCGATGGGACAATTGATGTCATTGCCTTTCTGATAACGTCCTATGACGTTGATGCCCAATTGGAGAGGAATGACTTGTTTATAATGAAATACATTCTCTATCACCACCAGCTCTCCATAGTTGGCTGCTGCTTGTTCATCGGGAGTGTCGTCTTGTTGTTTGTCCTTTTGTTTGGACACACCTAACTTGATACCAAACTGTTTGTTGCAGGCTGGACATTGGAAAACCAACGATTGCCCATCGGTATATTTGGTTTCATCAAAGGTAAGATAATAGTCACATTTCGGACATCGAACTCTCTTCACGGTCAGTATTTCTATCGGGTTGCGGTTGGGTGCTTAATTTTCATGACCCATCCTTCTGTAAATGCGGGTTTGTGGCGCAAGCTGTTCAATGCTTGATAGGCAGCTTGTTCGTTGGCATAGTGCCCAAAAATTACTCGGGTGGTCTTGGCTTTAGTGTACACCTCAGCCTCTTTAACTCCTTGCTTCTGCAACTCTTCCACGTAAGTCGTGGCGTTGCGAATGGTCACTCTGCTTGCCAAGACAATGGTATAGAAAGGTTCTGCCTTCTCTTCTGCCGCTGTTTGTTTTGCAGTTGTAGATACAGCCGTTTGCGGTTGCTCTGCTTTTACCACCTCTTCTGCTTTTTGTTTTGCTGGCTGTGCTTCTGTTTGAGCATTCCCCGTGGTTACGTCTTTCGGCATAATTCGATACAGCAGACGGGTATTAATCTTCCCAAACATATCGGCTGTATTTCCTGCATCATGGAGTGTGGCAGGGAATAAGAAGAACGCCAAGACTGCCAAACATGCCGCAGCCAGATTGCGCAGCACACTCACTTTTATTTCAATGGTGCGACTGGGGCGAACCTCTGCTACTTCTGTATTAGCCTGAGCCTCTTCTTCGGTCTCGGCAGATAGCACAGAATTGGTTTGAATGGGCACATTCTTTGGATTGGTAGACGTCTCCAACTGAGGTGCAGGGGCGGTTGTGCGCACTTGAATACGTCTTAGCGGCGTGATGTCTACCGTGCTTAGTCCGTAAAGTTCGGGCGTCAGGATGCCAGCCTCGCAGGGTTGAAACGTATAGCTTCCGTCATGATGATAGAAAATAGTACCAAGGTCAGACATTTCATAGGAGCCTTCGTTTGCCAAGTGTTGCTTTACTTCGCTCACCTCGCTATCGATGCGTTGCAATGCCTCTGGATAGCTGATGTCGTAAACATCGACATACGACTGTGCCAATAACGAATCATTCAGGGTAAGTTGTGGATTGAATCCTATCGTCCGCAGTGGGGGATAGTACATTTCTTGCTCTTCATCATAGTGTGCCTCAACATGATGCGTCATGAATCCGCCAAAGTTGGGGACAATCACGCAATCATTGTTCAGCAGAAGAATCTCAATATGTCTTTCTAATTCAATCACGTTTGCAAATTTAGCTTATTTTTGCGAATATACCAATGAATTGTTTGAAAAAATAAACAACCTAAAAATTAAACCTGCATTTGCTTTGTCATTCTTTCAAATAATGTTATCTTTGCTTCAGATTATTTGTTTTAATACAATATGATGAAGTTTACAGAGACCCCTATTCAAGGGGTTTGGATTATAGAGCCAAAGGTATTTAACGATGCACGAGGCTATTTTTTTGAAGCTTGGAAACAAGCCGAATTCAACGCCCATATAGGAGAGGTCAACTTTATCCAAGACAACGAGTCTCAATCGAGTTATGGTGTGCTGCGCGGACTGCATTATCAAAAAGGTGCCTATTCGCAAGCAAAACTTGTTCGAGTAATTCAAGGAAGCGTTTTGGATGTTGCTGTTGACCTCCGAAAGTCATCTCCTACTTTTGGGAAACATGTCGCTGTAGAGTTGAGTGCCGATAACAAACGGCAACTTTTCATACCTCGTGGGTTTGCCCATGGTTTCTTGGTGTTGAGCGAAGAAGCCATTTTTACATATAAGGTGGATAATGTTTATGCACCTCAGCACGAGACAGGCATTCGTTGGAACGATGAAGATTTGAACATTCAGTGGCCTTTGGACCCAGCTTGTTTTATCACCAGTGAGAAGGATTTGAATGCTTGCTCTTTCCGAGAGGCAGAAGTCTTTGAGGAAATTTAGAAGAGTTGCTGATGATGACAATAAAGGACGTGACAGTGAAAAAGCTCAACCATAGAACATTACCCCTTTCTCTCTTTTTGTTTACCCTGCTCCTCGTCTTGGGAAGTTGTGGCTCTGAAAAGAAGAAAAACGTGCAAGATGCTATCCAAGAAGATGTGCAAGCAAAGAAACTGCTGCAAGGCATTTGGCTCAATGAAGACGAGGGGAGCGTGGTGTTCAAGGTACATGGCGACACCATTTATTATCCAGACTCGACCAGTATTCCTGTGTACTTCAAAATAGTGCAGGATTCGTTGATTTTACAAGGCAACGCTATCACGCAATATGCCATTGTAAAACAGGCACCCCACTTGTTTATATTCAAAAATCCGTATGGCGATGTGGTTCGATTGGTGAAGAGTGATGACCCCGAAGACCGCTATGCCTTTATGTCGAAGCAGCCTGTGGCACTCAATCAGAATAGTTTGATTAAGCGTGATACCGTGGTGCATGCTGGCAATGAGCGATATCATCTGTACGTACAGGTGAACCCTACTACCTATAAAATTATCAAAAACACCTATACCGATGAAGGGGTAGAAGTGGGGAACATCTATTACGACAACATTATCCACGTGAGTGTGTTCAATGGTGCCAACCGGATTTTTTCACGTGATTTTAGGAAACAGGATTTTAAGACGTTGATTCCGAGCGACTATTATAATCAATGCATCTTGTCCGATTTTCTTTTTGACAAAATTACTGCCGATGGGGTGACCTATCGTGCTTATTTACCCATACCAGATTCTACGACCAGTTATGTTATCAAAGTGTTGATTTCGTTTACTGGAAAGTTTGAATTAAGCATCTAATCAATGCCTCGAATTTTTTTTACGAGGCGTTTTTTAGATGCTTTCGCCAAACTTCACGCCTTTAATTTTCGTCTGATTTCTACTTCTTCATCCTTGTGTTTCGTAAAAAAAAATGACAATTTTTGGCACTTTTATTTTTCGGCAAATAGAATTGGAAAAGGCAATTTTCTTCTCGTGTTTGCCCCATTTTGTGACTAACTCCATACAATAGATGAGGAAGTATAAAGAGATAAGCACCTTAACCCATTAGGTTAAGTCGTCTAACCCATGTGAACAACAGGGTTGGAACGTCTCTTTTTAGTCCAAAACAAGGCTTAATGCAATGAGATAAGTACCTTTTAAGGAGATTAGAATGCATAGTTGTTGGCGAAGTCTATGACAGTCAGCCGATTACAAACACGCAAAATTCAGCCCATATTTGAGACCTGTCCATACTTTGCTCGAAAATAATCGAGTATTTAAGCAGCTACTGTAAGAAAAATTCAAAATAAATTTACTCTAAAACGCCATCGTGGCAACACCTCAAACGGAAGTGTTGCCACGATGTATGTATGGTTCTAAAAAGAATGTTCTTGTAGAGTTTAGGCTGGTTCTATAAATTAGCTTTGTTAGATTTTGAACTTATTTTTGAGGTCAAAATGCAAGAGAGTGAAGGAGTGTAGCGTGCTACACGACTGAACGAGCTTACATTTTGAACCAAAAAGAAGCCAAAAGATAACAAAACGTGTTTCATAAAAATTTAATGACTTTATGCGGTGGTAATTTATAGAACCAGCCTTTAGTCTAATTGTGCTGCGACAAACTTTCGTAAGTCATCGCCTCGCAAATCCTCTGCCAATATCTCTCCTTTGAAATTGATAATCACGGTGTGAGGGATAGAGTTGACACGGAACAGGCGTGCCGCTTCGCTGTCCCAGCCCTTCAGGTCGGAGAGCTGCGTCCAGTTCATGTGCAACTGCTCCACTGCTTCCTTCCATGCCGCTTCATCATTATCCAACGAAATGCCGACAATACCCAACCCTTTGGATTGATAATCGTTGTACACGGCAACAACATTGGGTGCTTCGTGCATACAGGGACCACACCAGCTTGCCCAGAAGTCGAGAATGGTGAGTTTGTTTTTCGCCATTTCGTCTTGGATAGCAACAGATTTGCCGTTGATATCGTTCATCGTAAAGGTAGGAATGGTGTTCTCCGTGTCCTGCTTTTGCTCCTGTGGAGCTGCTGGAGCCGCTGGTTGTTGCTTCTTCTGTTGACAGCTGCTCATGATGAGCCAGCCTGCCAGCACCATGATTATTCCTGTGGTGGGTTTCATCAGCTTCATCTTATTAAATAAGGTATTGTGAAGAGATACTCTCGTTGTGAATAACACGACGAATGGTCTCGGCAAACATATCTGCTACAGAGAGTTGCTTAATCTTTGAGCAACGCTGGGTGTAGGGAATGGAGTCGGTGAAGACAATCTCTTCGATAGACGACTGTTGCACACGTTCATTGGCTGGTCCACTCATCACACAGTGGGATGCCATAGCGCGAACGCTGAGTGCACCCGCAGCCTTCATTACGTCGGCAGCCTTGGTGATAGTACCCGCAGTGTCTACCATGTCGTCGATGAGCACCACATTCTTTCCATTTACGTCACCAATAATCTGCATGCTCTCTACTTCGTTCGCTCTCGCACGTGTCTTATTGCACAATACGAGTGGGCAACCTAAATATTTGGCGTAGGTGTTGGCACGTTTTGAGCCGCCTACATCGGGTGAGGCAATGACCAAATTGTCGAGTTTGAGACTCTGTAAATAGGGGAGGATAACGCCCGAAGCGTAGAGGTGATCGACGGGAACGTTGAAGAATCCTTGAATCTGGTCAGCATGCAAGTCCATGGTGATGAGCCTGTCGATGCCTGCACAGCTTAAGAGATCTGCCACCAACTTAGCCCCGATGCTTACTCTCGGTTTGTCTTTGCGGTCTTGTCGTGCCCAACCAAAGTATGGAATCACTGCAATGATGTGACGAGCCGAAGCGCGCTTGGCAGCATCAATCATCAAAAGGAGTTCCATTAAGTTGTCTGAATTGGGGAAAGTGCTTTGCACCAAGAACACATTCTTGCCACGAATCGATTCTTCGTAGGATACGGCAAACTCACCATCCGAGAACTTGGTCATCACCATATTTCCCAATGGGCATCCCAAACTTGCACAAATCTTTTCTGCAAGATACCTTGTTTTGGTACCCGAGAAAATTAAAAAAGAGTCATTGTCACTCATTTCAGTATTGCGTTTAATATTTAATAGTGTTATGTGTATTTTAGTAGATTCTGCTCTTCAGGGCTATCCAACTGCCTTTTTCAGTTTTTGAAAATGCGCAATGAGCGCCTTGAAATCTATTTCATTGTGGATATTGAAGTGATTCCACAAATCACCTCGGATCACCACTCCGCCAAATCCGTATTCTTTTGCCAACTTGATGTTGTCCAAGTGCATGCCTCCCACCGCAAAAACATGGCGGTCGATGAGTCCTTTCTTGGCGGCTTCTTCTATTTGCAGCAGGTTGAAAGAGGCTTTCTGTGTAGGATCTTCAATGCTATCGAAAATCTTTTCCAAGAAAACATAGTCGGCTTTGCGCTTTGTTTCTCTCAACAACTGTATGTCAGAGCAACTGCGTGTGATGCGACCTCTAACCCCTTCGGGGACAGGATCGGTGAGTTGCTGAAGATGGATGCCTGATAAATTGTATTCGTTTTTAAGATAATAATGTTCGTGAACAATAATCTTTTTGTGGTATCTTTCGGGTAGCAGCGATAACAAACGTTCCGAATAGAGCGGTGAGGAATCGGGTTTGTGCAAGTGTAGGCTGTCCATACCCTCCTCGAAGAGGGCTGTCAATATTTTATCTTCTTCCACAAAAAATGTGGATTTCGTCATGATTACGAGCTTCATCACCAAGTTTGTTTGATGTTGCAAAAGTATGAAATTTATGTCACATGCGCAATTTTATCCGAAATAAAAAGCTATCTTTGTGATGAATATGTGCGACAGCTCCCTGTATGTCGCCTTTGCCTTCGGCTGTGGCATGGAGGTAAAACCCTATTTAGAGACAAAATGAACATGAAAATTAATTCTGTAACGTACGAAGAGATACATCGACCTATCTATATATTAGAAGAAGAGAAGTTAAGACGCAACCTCCAACTGATTCGACATGTGGCAACAACAGCCGATGTGGAGATTATCTTGGCTTTCAAGGCTTATGCCCTTTGGAAAACGTTTCCTATTTTTCGGGAGTATATTCACGCCACAACAGCCAGTTCGCTGAATGAGGCTTTGTTGGGCTTTCATGCCTTTGGCGAGCCTACACACACCTATTCGCCTGCCTATACAGACGATGAAATGGAGGAAATTGTGCGTTGCTCGAGTCACGTCACGTTCAACTCTCTTTCCCAGTATGAGCGTTTTCATGTCTTGGCTCGACAGGTTCAACCGAATGTACAATTGGGTTTGCGCATCAATCCCGAATATTCCGAAGTGGGAACAGACCTCTATAACCCCTGTGCGCCCGGTACCCGATTTGGCGTTACCGCTGACCAATTGCCGCCGTCTTTGCCCAACGACCTTACGGGATTTCATTGTCACTGCCATTGCGAAAGTGGGGCAGACGTGTTTCAACGCACGTTGGTGCACATCGAGGAGAAGTTTAGCCGCTGGTTTGACGAACTGTCGTGGATTAACTTTGGTGGGGGACACTTGATGACCCGTCAAGATTATGACGTAGACTTGTTGATTGCCCTGCTTCAAGACTTCAAACAGAGGCATCCGCATTTACAAGTTATATTGGAACCGGGCAGTGCTTTTGCGTGGCAGACGGGTGTGTTGGTGGCACAGGTAGTTGATGTGGTGGAGAATCATGGCATTCGTACCGCCATTGTCAACGTGAGTTTTACGTGCCACATGCCCGACTGTTTGGAAATGCCCTATCAACCTACGATTCGAAATGCCACTACTTTGGCGCCAAAGTCGCAAAACCATACGGAGAAAAAACATGTATATAGAATAGGTGGCAACTCGTGTTTAAGTGGCGATTTCATGGGCGATTGGCAATTTGACCATGAATTGAAGGTAGGGGAGAACCTCATTTTTGAAGACATGTTGCACTATACTACGGTGAAAACCAACATGTTTAACGGGATTGACCATCCCGCTATTGCCCTGTTAAAAACCGATGGAACGTTGCAAATGCTGCGGGAATATACTTATGACGATTATCGCTTGCGGATGGATTAAGGCAAAATTTGAGGCATTTTTGAAAAAAAATGATGAATTGTTTGCGCTATCAGAAAAAAATATTACCTTTGCACAGCATTTAGGGAAATGCCCCTTTAGAGGGATGATGCGGCAATAGCTCAGTTGGTAGAGCACAACCTTGCCAAGGTTGGGGTCGCGAGTTCGAGTCTCGTTTGCCGCTCTTTTCTGAATAAACCAAAACGGAGATACGCTTTTTATCTCTCACTTGCCCAGGTGGCGGAATTGGTAGACGCGCACGTTTCAGGTGCGTGTGTTTCACGACGTGCAGGTTCGAGTCCTGTTCTGGGCACTGTTTTATTCAGAAAAAACAAGAATGGAGAGGTGGCGGAATTGGTAGACGCGCTACTTTGAGGGGGTAGTGAAAATTGTTTCGTGGGAGTTCGAGTCTCCTCCTCTTCACTTTTTGTTGTTCTTACGGTACGATGCGGCAATAGCTCAGTTGGTAGAGCACAACCTTGCCAAGGTTGGGGTCGCGAGTTCGAGTCTCGTTTGCCGCTCTTTTTTTTAGAGAAACATACTTATCAATGAATTTATACATCCGATATTTTGATAAAGAAGCATTAGTATATAATGTTGAAGAAGCTTTAGATTTTTTACGTTCCATTTCTGAAATTGATGTTGATGCTGCGTTAGAGAGCGACATTCGAGACTATGTGTCGAGTGATGTGTTCTATCCTAAACGTTATAAGGTTCGTCCGCGCGTCTACTTTATTCTTATCAAGACGACCGCAGAAACCATGATCGACTTCAAGCAGAAAAAGGCGTTACATCCCAATAATGCGCCACAAAACGTGATAGATAAGCGAGATTTGACCACCAACGTGATGACACGACTCACCAAAATTCAAGAAGGTTGGTACGAGGGCGTGTTGGATTTTAAGCGAGTGGTCATGATTCCAGCAACGGGAAAGCACGAATACAGAGACACACGCTTTGTGGCACGTTGCAAGGCAAACTCTGGACAGGACTGTTATAATCGGGTTGTGGATTATTTGAAGGAAAGGGTTGACGCACGTTCACAGTTCCCCTCTTCAAAAGGTAAAAGCTTTCGTTTTAAGTACTTAGGCATGTGGAAATAATCCGTCGTGCTAAAAAATTGTCAAGCTATGAATAAAGTTATGTTGATTGGTAATGTCGGTAAAGACCCCGATGTGAGATATTTTGAAGCAGATCAGGCTGTTGCACAAATCACACTTGCCACTACGGAACGTGGATATACCCTTCAGAATGGTACTCAAGTGCCTGATCATACAGATTGGCACACGATTGTTTTTTACCGTGGACTGGCAAAAGTCGTGGAGAAATACGTTCACAAAGGCGATAAACTCTATATAGAGGGTCGCATACGCTATCGTTCGTACGATGACCAACGAGGCATCAAACGCTATGTTACCGAGATATTGGCGGATAACATGGAGATGCTAACCCCTAAAAATGTAACTTCTTCACAACAAAAACCGTCGGAAACGCAGACAACGGAGACGACTTCTACAGCTGCGGACGATCTCTCAAAGGTTCCTTTCTAATTTGATATAATCTTGGATATCTCCTTTATCACTCAATCTTTTTCAGACGTTTACCTGCAAACTCCATCGGTAGGAGTTGTCTTTGCGGCTATTCTTGCTGCACTCTTGCTACTGTTATCGGGCTTTGCCAGTGGTTCGGAAATTGCTTTCTTTAGTCTTACACCCACGGACATCGCTGCCTTGGACAGTGAGAAAAATGTGCGCGATCGTAAAATAGAGCGGTTGCGTGAAGACAGTCAGCGCACTTTGGCAACTATATTGATAGCTAACAACTTTGTCAATGTAACCATTATCATGCTTTGCAACTATGTATTTGGGTCACTGGTGCATTTTGGACCATCGGCTTATTGGTTGCAATTCCTCATGATTACGGTGCTGTTGACATTTCTCTTGTTGCTTTTTGGCGAAATTATGCCGAAAGTGTATAGTCGACAAAATCCGCTCACGTTTTGTCGTAGGAGTGTAGATGGTATTTTGATTTTTCGCAAACTCTTCTGGCCAATTGAGAATGTCTTGCTCAGAAGTGGGGTAATTGCGGAACGTATGCTGCAAAAACAAAATCATATTTTGAGCGTAAACGACTTAGAACAAGCGTTGGAACTTACAGATAAGGAAGATATCAAAGAAGAACAGAGCATGCTGAAAGGCATTATACGCTTTGGAGACGAGACAGCGAAAGAGATTATGACACCACGTCAGGACATGCTCACGCTCGATATTAAGACCAAGTTTGCGAAGGTGTTACAATGTATTAAAGAGAATAATTATAGCAGAATTCCTGTTTATCAGGAAAACAACGACAACATCCGAGGGGTGTTATACATTAAAGACCTGTTGCCACATCTTGGTAAGCCAACAACGTTTCGCTGGCAAAGCCTTATGAGATTGCCTTATTACGTGCCAGGAACGAAAAAGATTGATGACTTGTTGCGTGAATTTCAGGAAAACAAAATTCACATTGCCATTGTGGTGGATGAATTTGGTGGTACCAGTGGGTTGGTAACGATGGAGGATATCTTAGAGGAAATTGTCGGAGAAATCAATGATGAGTACGATGAAGACGAGAAACCTTTCACCAAACTCAATGAGAACACGTATGTTTTTGAAGGCAAGACCTTGCTTTCTGACTTCTGCAAATTGCTGTCTCTCAATGACGATGAGTTTGAGGATGTGCAAGGTGATGCCGATTCTTTGGCAGGTTTACTCTTGGAAATCAAAGGAGATTTCTTGCATTTGCATGAACAAGTTGATTATAAGAATTATACCTTCGAAATTCTTGAGATAGAAGAGCGACGAATCAGTAAGATAAAAGTGGTGATTCATCGTGAACCTGTTCAAACTACAGAAGAAAACTAAAGCATGGCAGTGTTGTCAATCATACCGCTTGCTGCAGATGTTCAGTTGGGTATTTGGAAGATAGAAGAGCCAGCAACGATGTTGTTACAGCGTTTTCCACATTTGGAGAAGACGGTTGAATCCTATCACTCAATAGAAAGAAAGCGACAAAAACTTGCGGTCTATGCGCTCCTTTATGCCATGACAGGCAAGCAAGACGTATGGATTTCGCACGACATGAACGGCAAGCCTTTGTTGGAAAACTATCAAATCAGCATCAGTGATACGCACGGTTTCGCTGCCATTATCCTCAGCAAGTCTCGCATTGTGGCAGTAGACATCGAGTATATGAGCGACCGTGTGAGTAGGATTGTTTCGCGCTTCTTACGGTCTGACGAAAGCGCAAGCAAGGTGGAAGAGCAGTTGATACACTGGAGTGCGAAAGAAACAACATTCAAATTTTATTCTTCACAGCACTTGCAGTATAGCGAAATGCGACTACATCCTTTTACCGCAACAGCCCATGGGAGGGTTGAGGTAGACAACTTGAAAGCTGGAACCGTACTCGCAGTGAACTATGTGGTCACATCAGATTATGTGCTGACGTATGCTTTGGAGGAATAGACTCCAAAAAACGAAGGGCTTTGCGTATTTCTCACATAGCCAGTTGCACCTTCTTTATCGTATTTGAATGCGTCCAACGACTACTCGCAAATGCCCGCTTCTATCCATCGCTGTATTAACACTTCAACATCTTTGTGTGCAGTAGAAGCGTCCACATTATATTCTTCCATGAGAAGGCCTACTAAGTCGTCTATCGTAAATTCACGGTTTTGAATCTTCTCCCATAGATAGGCAGCCGAATCATTCATGCCTACGATGTGTGTGAAATCAATATTTTCTTTACCCTCTGCAGTGAGGATTTGCTCTCCACATATGTTACGGAGTTGGAAACCTGGTTTTGTTCTCATATTTTAGTTTTGCTTGTTGCTTATTTAATGATTTATAATGGTCCAAAATAGCGAACCCATATTCTGTAAGCCGCTAAGAGATAGCGACGAATAGGGTAGATTGCCATCCATATTTTCGAATAAACTCTGAACTTCAGTCCATTGGTGGCATCGAGTTGAGTACGACCTTTGCGATAGAAACCCAAAAGGAAACCCTTGAGTTGGTCAACAGTGCAGTGTTCTACCCCTATGTTTCCATCCCCTCGCAAGGTTACTTGTGCGCCTTCCATTTTTATGATACGGTGGATGACATAAGTCCCTTTTTGTACTTCTGCCAAGACAACGTCGCCCACTTTCCATGGACGTGGTGGCTTTCCTATCAATCCCTTGTCGCGTTCGTTTTCCAAAAAAGGCCGCATACTATAGCCTCTTAGGTCGATAGTCACGGTATGTCCGTCTTCAATGAGTTTGATGATTTCTGGTATAAAGGCACTGTTAGCAAGGAAGAGCTTCGTGGGTGATGTCTTTGGTTGTACGGATGGTTGCATGAAATTGGGACGAATAGCAGAGTTTGTCAAAATGGTTCACGCTCTTATTTTCGAGCAATGGCATGATTGCATACCTCTGCTGCTTCCCTATTTGGAAGACAGTGCAGTGTATATATCGGTGTCAATTCGATGATACGTGTAACTGTGTTACATACATTATTATTGACATCTTTGTCCCACCGCATACCAGAGCAGGAGGGGAGCAATATTGCAAACGCATTGATGGGCGAGAGGCGTTCGACACTATTGGTCAAAGCCCTGTCGATTTGGGTGATTGCTCCCAGCTTGGCTTTGATGTTTCGATAGCATGGTGTCTTACCACTCCAAGGAGTTCCATAGATGAAAACTTCATCATCAATGATGCGTATGGCAGGATTGTCATCGTTCATCAGGTCACAACCTTTGAGATAGCGCAGCCACATGCTTACCTGTGTGCTCTTGCCTGTGCCACTTTTGGCAGTGAAGGCATAGCCATAGCCGTTTTGTCTCACCAATGACGCATGAATCAGTAAGGTGTTGTATTTGCTGGCTGAATAGGCGAAAGCCATCATGATGGCATTGTTGATGCCATATCTACGCATGTTGTAATGACCATTGAGGGCGCAATCGAAACGGTAGAAATGCTTATCTGTCTGTAACAGACAACAGTCACGTTGATTAGTGTTCTTGATGATGTATTGATAGCCACCTCGCTTCAGCTTTTCAACAATGGTGTCACCGTTGCCAGTCTCAAAGTTTCTTATCAACTCTTTTTCCTCTTTCTTGGCAGGTTTCAACTCGTCATTCACATAAAGCTCAAGGAGTAGCGGTTGATCTGCAGAAGGCTTGGGACATTGAAACGGTAAATAAGAGGGAATCAGTTGGGGACTATTCTTCTGTGAACATTCAAAGTTGATGCTCAAATAGTGGTTGGCAATACAATAATAATAGCTTTGATATTTCATCCGTCAAATGAGTGGTTCAGTGTGAAAGAAAGCCTCAATGATGCCACTATCGTTTCGTGTCATCATCAAAGGTCGTGGAAAACTTGTAGAGTCTCCCTATTTCGTGGGTTGAGTTGCAGCTTGTCGTGTTGCTTCTTTGCGCTTGCGCTTGGCTTCTTTCTTTGCCTTTTTTGCTTCTTTCTTTTCGGCTTTCGCCTTTTGTTTAGCTATTTTGTCCCGATTCAAATCGCTTTCTTGTGGCACGATGCCTTTGTATAGAAAGTCTTGTAACGGTATAAATTTGATTTGATACGTGCCTTTTTTCTCGTAACGCTTACGCATCTTTAGATATTTCTTCTCGATATTCTTTTGCTTTTTGGCAAAGGTCGTGACGCAAGTAGGGTCAGCAATTCCTTTTGACTTCAAATAGTTCTGAAGTTGATAGGAGTAGTTTTCACGACTAAAGAGAAAATTAGATTTGCCAATATAGGCAGAATCAACATATTGTATCTCTGTGAGATACACTGTAGAATCATTAAACGAAGTGGCAAATCCAAAGATGTGCGCCCCCATAGGGCGGTTGTCTGCATGACTATTCATTGCGAAAAGGGCGGCAATGAATAGGGGTAGGAGTTTTCTAATGTTCATTATTGTTGTTACGTTGAATGGGAGCGTGCCTTCTAACATTCCCCTTTTAGAAGTTTGTTGCATCGCTCGAGCGTGCCTGTCTGCCTCAAAAGGGTTGTTGTTATGATAAAGTTTTCTCGCAGGCTCCGTTACTTGATTATCCATTTGTTGCAGGATAGCACTGACAATCCTTATCTTCCTAAATACGATTTGAGTTGTTTGTTTTTTGTATTCTTACGAAGTTTTCGCAATGCCTTTTCCCTTATTTGTCTTACTCGTTCACGTGTAAGTCCGTAGCGGTCACCAATTTCCTCGAGAGTCATCTCGGGTTGGTTGATGCCATAGAAGCATTCAATTACGTTACGTTCGCGCTCGTTCAGGGTATGCAGTGCGTCCGCAATTTCTTTTCTAAGCGATTCCATCACCAACTCATTGTCCGCCATGGGGATATCGCTGTCTGGCAGAACGTCTATCAGGCTGTTATCGTCGCCATCCGAGAATGGAGCGTCTACCGAGACGTGCTTCCCATTGGCTTTCATTGCATCGATGACTTTGTCCTCTGGGATATCAATTCTTTCGGCAATTTCACTCGAATTGGGACGTCGCTCAAACTCTTGTTCAAATTTGTTTTGAAGCTGATTGATTTTGTTCACCGAGCCAACCTGATTTAGAGGTAGTCGGACGATGCGACTTTGTTCGGCAATTGCTTGCAAAATGCTTTGTCGAATCCACCAAACAGCGTAAGAGATGAATTTGAAACCTCGGGTCTCGTCGAACTTCTCTGCCGCTTTGATGAGTCCTAAGTTGCCTTCATTGATGAGGTCGGGCAAGCTAAGACCTTGGTTCTGATATTGTTTGGCAACCGACACCACAAACCTCAAGTTGGCTTTTGTCAGTTTGTCAAGGGCTTTTCTATCGCCTTTTTTGATGCGCTGTGCCAACTCTATTTCTTCTTCGGTCGAGAGCAAGTCCTCACGTCCAATCTCTTGGAGATACTTGTCCAAGGCAGCACTCTCACGGTTGGTAATGGATTTTGTGATTTTCAGTTGTCTCATTTTAGCCTGAACCAATTTGATGGTTGTTGCAAATGTAATGGTTTTTGTGTAACTGAACAAATTTTAGTCATAAAAAGTATGTTCCTCGCACACCAACCTTTTGCACTTGTCCTTTCTTTGTTTTTACCGTGTAATCTCACCAGCTATGGAGCGGTTCATTTCTTGGCTAATGATTTGTGGGTCATCGTACTTCCCTTGCAGGAACATCAGTTTGGTAAGCGCTGCCTCTACCGTACTGTCGTATCCGCTAATGACACCAGCATTTTTCAGTTGATAACCTGTATCGTAGCGCGTCATCTCTACATAACCCGAGATACACTGACTGATGTTCACCACGATGATGCCACGGTTGGACGCTTCGTGCAGCAGTTTTGTGAGTCCGTTTCGTTGAGGGGCGTTCCCACTTCCGTAGCTTCGCATGATGATGCCTCGCAAGGTGGGGACTTGCAGGATAGGTTTGAAGATTTCTTCTTCCAAGCCTGGAAACAACGAGAACACCATTACATGTGAATCGAGTTGTGTATGTGGCACCATTGGTTTTGAGTAGTCGGGCTTTAAGATGTGATGTTCTTGAAAATTGAAGTTCACTCCTGCATTGCACAAATGTGGAAAGTTGAAGGATTCAAAAGCATCCAAACCATCGGCATTCTGCTTGGTACTTCGGTTGCCCCGTAGTAGTCTGCCGCTAAAATATATGCACACCTCTGGCACCATGGCTGTTCCGTCTTCATGATGGGCTGATGCCAATTCAAGGCTCGACAACAGATTTTCTTTCCCATCCGTTCTTAGTTCGCCGATGGGTAGCTGACTTCCTGTAAGAATGACGGGCTTGGTAAGGTTTTCAAGCATAAACGAAAGCGCCGAAGCCGTGTACGACATCGTGTCTGTACCATGCAGGATGACGAAGCCGTCATACTTGTTGTAATTTTCGCTGATAATATTGACCAACTTTGCCCACATCGTAGGATCCATGTCACTGGAGTCGATGGGTGGGTCAAACTGATAAATTCCTACATCGGTTTGTAGCAAATCAAACTCTGGCACGTTTTCCACGAGGTGACGAAAGTCGAGCGGTTCCAATGCGCCTGTCTGTGCGTTCTTGCCCATGCCGATAGTACCACCGGTGTAAATGAGCAATACTTTATTTGTTCTCATATTCTTAGATTTATATTAGGTGTGTGTTATCGTTGCTCTAACAGCACCACATTTTCCACGTGTGGTGTGTGTGGAAACATATCCACTGGCTGCACCGCCTCAACTCGATACTGTTCGTTCAGCACTTCCAAATCGCGCGCTTGCGTGGCAGGGTTACAGCTTACATAGACAATACGCTTGGGGGCAGCTCTCAAGATGGTTTGTATCACGTCAGGGTGCATTCCTGCTCGTGGTGGATCGGTGATGATGACGTCGGGTTTTCCATGCTGCTCAACGAACTCATCGGTCAAGATGTCCTTCATGTCTCCAGCATAAAACAAGGTGTTCTCAATGCCATTGCACTTCGAATTCGCCTTGGCATCGGCAATAGCGTCCTCCACATATTCAATGCCAATCACCTGTTGGGCATGGCGTGCCACGAAGTTGGCTATCGTACCTGTGCCAGTGTACAAGTCGTACACCAACTCTTTTCCTGTGAGTTGCGCCAGTTGACGTGCCACTTCATACAGGTGAAAAGCCTGCTGGGTATTGGTTTGGTAGAAACTTTTGGCTGCTACCTTGAATTGTAGCTTGTCCATCATCTCCGTGATGTGGTCTTTGCCTTTGAACACTTCTACCGTTTGGTCGCTGAAGGTGTCGTTGCATTTTTGGTTGTTCACATAGAGTAGCGATGTAATTTGTGGGAAGCGGTCGCCGATGTGCTGCAACAAGTCGTGTGCTCGTTGCTCATCTCCTTGCTCTTGGAACTTGAATTGCACGAGCACCATCCACTCTCCAGTACTGGAATTGCGAATCATGATATCTCGCAAGAGACCTGTCTGTTCCCTCACATCAAAAAAACTGATGCCATTGTTCAAGGCATAGTCGCGAATCTCATTTCTGATTTGGTTGCATAGGTCATCCATGAGCCAGCATTTCTCGATAGGATAAATCTTGTCGAAAGCGCCCGTGATGTGAAAACCAATGGCATTTTTGTGGTCAAGCTGTACACCACTGTTCACTTCTTCCTTGGTGAGCCATCGCTTGTTGGAACAGCTAAACTCTAACTTGTTGCGGTATTCGTAGATTTTTTCAGACCCCAAGATAGGGCGAAAGTCGGGCAATTCCACCTTTCCTATGCGTGTCAGCTGGTCGTGCACTTGCTTTTGTTTTGCCTTAAGCTGGTCCTCATACGGCAAATTTTGCCATTTGCACCCGCCACAAATGCCAAAGTGTTGGCACACGGGTTCTGCTCTACGTTCACTATATTTTATAAATCGCACCACCTCTGCTTCACAATAGTGATGCTTTTTCTTACGCACTTGCAGGTCGACAACATCGCCCGGAACGGCAAAGGGAACAAAGACCACCATGTCATTGACACGTGCCAGTGATTTGCCCTCAGCAGCTACATCTGTAATGGTTACTCCTTCGAGGATGGGTAATGGTTTCTTTTTTCTTGACATCTTGCTTTTTTGAGCAGGTAAAATTACAGCAAATTCAGTAAATTACCAAACAATTGGGCAGGTTTCTATGCGAATGTGGAAGAAATGTGGAATTTGAGACACGCATCCTTTATTGAAGAGCGGTTGCTTAGGATGAAAAACCATCTTTGCTCTTTGGTTTCAACCCTCTATCTAACGGCATTGAAACCCTCAACTGTTCCAGTTTTTGCCAGCCCAATTTTTGTTCAATCAATGCGCTACGTTTTTGCCATTTTTGGTAAACATGTGCTCTTGCTTTTGTCCTATCATTTTACCAAAAAACGGTCATCTAAAATCTGCAAAATAGAAAAAATCAATAGGCAAATGCCCAACAAAAATGGGCTGATTTTCACAAAATAAACGTCTCTTGAAACTAAAACATTGACTTAACGGTTTTAGAAACACGCTTTAGAACTGTTATTCACATGACCTAAGAGCATTAAAGCATGCAAATAGCAGGCTTATCTCAATGCTTTAGCCGTTGAGAAAGGGTAAAAATGGGAACAAATGAAAGTGATTTAATCGTAATAGTTTGTGTAACAATAGATTATGAAACTTGCTCAAAATTAGCGTATTTGCGACCAACTTTGCGGTTGGTTGTTTTTATGCGAGTTTTGAGAGGTACTTTGTAAAGAAAATTCAGCATTTATTTTACGTTCTTGCAACGTATCAACGACCACTAAAGAGGACACGGTTCTTACATTTAAGGGCAATGTTTTTCAACAACGAATGAAACGAATGAAACCAATCAACTAAACAAGACAATGAACGCAAGCGTTCTGCGAATGAAACAAATCTATTGACATTAACATGTTGTGTTTGCTTGCTAAATTCGCTTTATTCGGTGAACGCCTGCGTTCATTGATTCCAGCCGTCAGATTTGTGTCATTTGTTTGATTTGTTGTTGAAACAAAAGAACATGATTGTTTCTGACAATAAACGATTATTTTAAGTGAAAGCGACCTGTGCAGCGGATGTTTTTCGATGTAAAAATATGAATCTTCAAAGTACGAACCAAAGGTGCGAGACGAGGCGGAGAAGAAAAGAAATCGCCAGTCTCTTGCAGAAACTGGCGATGATTGACTGCCAAGTATAGATGCTAAATGAATCCTAACCGTGGCAATAGACTTACTTCTTGTGTTGCTCTATATGTACTACTTGTTGCAGCAGGGCGTCCAAGGTTTCAGTTGTTTGAAGAAATCATTTCCCTTATCGTCTACTAAGATGAAAGCAGGGAAGTCGACAACGTCGATTTTCCAAATGGCTTCCATGCCGAGTTCGGGATATTCCACGCACTCAATGCTCTTAATAGAATTCATCGACAGCACAGCAGCAGGACCGCCAATGCTACCCAAATAGAAACCTCCGTGCTTTTGACAAGCATCGGTCACCACTTGTGTGCGGTTGCCTTTGGCAATCATTACCATCGAACCACCATGATCTTGGAACTCGTCTACATAGGGGTCCATGCGGTTTGCGGTAGTAGGACCCATACTGCCACAAGGCATTCCCTCTGGAGTCTTGGCAGGACCAGCATAGAGAATAGGGTGGTTCTTGAAGTATTCGGGCAACTCTTCGCCTGCATCGAGACGTGCTTTGAGCTTGGCATGTGCGATGTCGCGTGCCACGATGATAGTACCGTTGAGACTCACACGTGTAGATACGGGATATTGCGACAGCTCTTTGCAGATGTCTGCCATGGGTTGATCGAGGTTGATTTTCACTACATCGCCTTCACCAGCTTGACGTAATTCCTCTGGAATGAGCGAACCGGGATTTTCGTCCAACTTCTCTATCCACAAACCCTCTTTGTTAATCTTGGCTTTGATGTTGCGGTCTGCCGAACAGCTGACGCCCATTCCGATGGGACACGATGCTCCATGGCGTGGCAAGCGTACCACCCGAATGTCGTGAGCCATGTATTTACCACCAAACTGAGCACCCAGTCCAATCTTGTGTGCTTCTTCTAAAAGTTCCTTCTCTAATGCTACATCGCGGAAAGCACGTCCTGTCTCATCCCCAGAGGTGGGTAGGTTGTCATAATAATGAGTAGACGCTAACTTCACGGTGAGCAGGTTTTTCTCTGCCGAGGTGCCTCCAATGACGAATGCAATGTGGTAAGGAGGACAAGCAGCTGTACCCAATGATTTCATTTTCTCTACCAAGAAAGGAACCAAGGTGCCAGGGTTTTGGATAATGGCTTTGGTCATTTGGTACAGATAGGTCTTGTTGGCAGAGCCGCCTCCCTTGGTGACAAACAAGAATTTGTATTCCATTCCCTCGGTTGCCTCTAAGTCAATCTGTGCAGGAAGGTTGCATCTGGTGTTCACCTCGTCGTACATATTGAGGGGTGCATTCTGTGAGTAGCGCAGGTTGTCTTGTGTGTAGGTGTTGTAAACGCCACGAGAGATGGCTTCTTCATCGCAAAAGCCCGTCCATACCTGTTGTCCCTTTTCACCGTGTACAATAGCCGTACCCGTGTCTTGGCAAAGTGGCAGTTTGCCTTTTGATGATACTTCTGCATTGCGCAAGAAGGAGAGTGCCACATACTTGTCGTTGTCCGAAGCCTCAGGGTCAGTTAAAATCTTCGCTACTTGTTCGTTGTGAGCGCGGCGCAACATGAAACTCACATTGTGAAAGGCTTGTTGGGTGAGCATGGTTAAAGCTTCTGGGGTTACCTTTAGAATGGGTTTGCCCTCAAATTCGCCCACCGATACGCCATCGTTGGTCAATAAATAGTACTCTGTGTCATCCTTGCCCATCTGAAACATGGGCGCATACTTGAAATCAGGTGTTTTTGCCATAATGTTTTGTTGTTATGTTTTATAGAGTTATTTGTTATTGTTTATGCTGTGATGTTTGTTTAGTAACCAAAGATTTCCTCGGTAGTAAGATGCTTGATGTTGCCTATCTTTTGCAGTGCGTTGATATTCAAATTCTTCTCATCTCCCAAAATAATATAATGGTATGGCTTGTGTGCCATGTGTTTTACTTCGAAATCAACAATGTCTTGCAAGGTGATGGCAGGCAAAGCGTGGTAAATCTTTTCTGCCACATCATAATCAATGCCTTTTTCCTTGGCACTATGATAAGCTTCGAGCACACCGCTCCGAGTGATTCTGCGGCTTGCCAATTGCTTTGTAAGTCCTTGTTTTGCAATTTCAAAGGCTGCCTGACTTTGTGGAATGGTGTCTAAGATGTTGTTGAACACCTTGATGCAATCCATCATTTTATCGTTTTGAGAGATGATATAGGTTTGGGCATATTCGGGATGTCCTTTCAGTGGACTATTGTTATAATATGCCGATGCGCTATAAGCCAAGCCTCTTGCCTCGCGTAACTCTTGGAAGACAACGGTGTTCATGCCTCCTCCAAAGTATTCGTTAAATAGTGCTCCCACTGCTAACAGTTTCTCATCGAAGGGCTTGTTTTCGTTATGATACATCAACATATAGATGTTTTTAGCCTTGTATGGGGCTATAAATACTTGGTTCTGTGGGGTAGTACGCTCTTGATACTCTTTATTTTGTGGAGTTGGCCACTTCTTTTTGGCATGATGATACAACTTGTCGAGGTCGTTGGATAGCTGCTGCACGCTTGTTGGACCGTAATAAAGGGCGGTGTGTTCGTACTTCCGAAGCGATTGAAACAAATCGACCAAATGTTGTGGTTGCAATGCTTTCAGTTCCTTTTCGCTAACGATATTGCGGACATCGTTATAAGGTCCGAACTTCACGTAGTTGATTAAGGCATTGAAGTTTTTCTTTTGATCTTGTTTGTTGTCCTGTCTTGCTTTCAATACTAACGCAACATACTGTTTGTATGCCGCTGTGTCGGGTTGGGCATCGGTCATCAGTTCGTTGAGAAGTTGGAGCGCTTTCGGCATATTTTCATCCAATCCAGATAGTTTAATGGTGATGTTACGTGGCTTTGCTGATATGTAGAGACTACATGCCAACTTGTATAATTCGCGCTTGAAGTCTTTTGCCGACTTCTTCGATGTGCCTAAATATTCGATATAGTTGCACGCCTCGTCGTACTCTTTGTTTGCTGTTGTGCCGAAATCCCATGTCAATGCAAGGTTGAACAGACCGTCCTCACTGTTGTGTTTGTAAACAATAGGTAACTTCTTCTTCGTCTTCGTGAAGGTGAGGTCGCGTTTGAAGTCGAGGAACTGCGGTTGAATGGGAGTGGTATGTGTATTTCGTATGTTATTTAAGAAGGCACTACTCTCGTTGCGATTGCTTGGGATAGGCGTGATTTGTGGCTTGTCTATTTTCTTTTGCGTGGTGTCTTCGCCTTGCTTCTTGTACACACATACAAAGTTATCTTTGAAATGTCTGTTGGCAAAAGCAATAATATCTTGCTTAGAAATCTTTGTCAATCGGTTGAGTTTGTTCACTACATCTTCCCATTTTTGCCCATTGATGAAGGCATCGGTGAACATCGAAACGCGCGAACGGTTGGATTGTAACGATTGATAATATTCGCGTTTGTAGTTGTTGAGGATAGAGAGCAGCAGGTCATCGGCAAACGCTCCCTGCTTTAACTTATCAACCTCCGACAACAACAAGTGCTTCACTTCGTCCAAGGTTTGCCCTTCTTTCGGCATTCCTATGATGCAAAAGGAGCTATAGTCAGCGAGAGGATTGATAAAAGTACCACTTTCAAGCACTTGCATGCTTTGATTGAGGTTCAGGTCTAACAGTCCTGCGTGTCCATTGCTCAATATTTTATCCACCAAAGTGAGGGTGTCATTTTGCAGTGATGCGGCACCATCGAACTTCCATGCCATGAGTACATTCTCGGCTTCTAAGCCTACAACTGTTGTATCTACGCTGGCTTGCAAAGACGGTTGGGGTGCAAAAGTGGGGTAAGACAGTGTCTCGCTCTTCTTCCATGTGCTGAAATAGCGCTCCAAAACGGTCATCACCTCGTCGGGATTCAAGTCACCTGCCATACAGATGGCAATGTTATTGGGTACATAGTAGCGTTTGAAATAGTTTTGAATGTTTACAATCGAGGGATTTTTTAGATGTCCTTGTGTGCCAATCGTGGTCTGTGTGCCATAGGGATGTGTTGGAAACAGCTTGGCATTGAGTGCATTCCATTCCTTTTCACTATCGTTAGCTAAGCCGATATTATACTCCTCGTACACTGCTTCCAGTTCGGTATGGAAGCCTCTAATCACCATATTTTGAAAGCGGTCGGCTTGTATCTTTGCCCAATTCTCTACTTCGTTGGCAGGAATGTTCTCAACATAGCAGGTGATGTCGTTGCTCGTAAAAGCATTAGTACCCTCCGAACCAATCGATGCCATAAGTTTGTCGTACTCGTTAGGAATGTTATAAGCAGCAGCTAATTGTGACACACTGTCTATTTCATGATAAGCTTTCTTACGCTCGGTGGGGTCGGTGAGCAAGCGATATTGCTCGTATCGCTCGGTAATCTCTTGGAGATAGGGGGCTTCTTTTTCGGCATTGGTAGTGCCAAACTGCTTTGTTCCCTTGAACATGAGATGCTCTAAGTAATGCGCCAAGCCTGTGGTTTCGGCAGGATCGTTTTTACTTCCTGTCTTTACCGCAATGTAAGTTTGAATGCGTGGTTTCTCTTTGTTGACACTCAGGTAAACTTTCAGTCCATTATCGAGGGTGTAAATACGGGTTTTCATGGGGTCGCCAGCCACCGTTTTGTAGTTGTACGACTTGGCTGATGCAATGCTTGTAATGAGCAACAAAGCCAAACTGAGCGTGAATTTTGCTATTTTCATTGGGTGAGTTATTGAGTTTTTAAGTTTTTGAGTTATTGAGTTGAAGTTCTTGAGTTATTGAGTTGAAGTTCTTGAGTTCTTGAGTTGAGTTTATTGAGTTGTTGAGTTTTTAAGTTTGTGAGTGATGAAGTTTTTAAGTTTTTAGTGATACTTACTCTTCATAATCCACTTCATGATCGAGTTTGTTTAAGAAATCATCCAAGACATTTTGCTCAACATCGCCCATGGCAAACTCTTTTTCAGCATCTTTCCGAATGGCAGCAATCCAAGTACGACGTGCTTGGATGTAGTCTTCTCGAATGCGATCGGCGTCTTGCGGGGTAATGGTGTTCAAATGATAATAGTCCAAAATGAGTTGATAAGTCCATGCCCATTGGTAATCTCGATAATGTTCGTTGATATCCTCAAAGCGTTGTAGCACGTCTTGAATAGACTCTAAGTTGCCGTTTTTGATATCCTCAATCAGGCGTTCTTCTTCAGAAACGGGCAGAAGTAATCCCGATAAGTCCGTCCATTGTCCTGTTCCCACAGTGCTGGAGGGTGGAGTTAGGTTGGCATCTCGCTTTCGCACGCGCTTCAATACGGCACCCATATAGATGCGAAGTGCCATGTCATAATTCTCAATACCTTTTTGTAGCGAATTGGATTTGATGACATAGTTATAGTAGTTGTACAGTGCTACTTCATTGCCAGAGGCATCTTGCAGCTTTTCCAATATTTTCTTTCCTTCTATTATCTCACCTACAGAGTAAGGAGAAAGCCAGTCAAAGTTGACAATACTTTTCAGTGTGCCTTGTGGTCTTAGGTCTCGTTTGGGCCATTTCCTGATATCACGATACAAACCCACCGTGGTGATATTCCGTCCTGGTGAGAGATACATGATGTCACTATAAGCTTTGAGATAAGAAAAAGGTAGACAACTGGTGTCGGGGTGGTACATCAGCTTGCCAAAACATACCGAGAACGTGCCAATGTTGGCTGGCATTAGCAGGTAAGCACCGCTGGCTGTCTTGCATCCTCGTTGTAAAGTACCATAGTGCATTGGTCCCATTTTGTAGGCATGATTGCTGAAGTTCGTGGCAGAGCCTGCATTGTAAAACGAAAACATGCCACCAATGAGCAAACTACTCTTATGGTGACTGGCTGTGAACGGGCCACAGAAGGCGGCGCAGGCTTCACCATTGGACATATAACTGTTGGCGAAAAACACACTCGCTGATGCAGTAAACCCATTACTTATCTGACAGGCTTCGCCCACAAAGCAGTCTTGCATCTTCACACTATTGATAATGGATGAGCCATAAGAGATGATAGAGTTTTCACAAATCACTCCCGTGCCGATATAAACACTGGCATTGTTCGAGCTTAGAATGGTACAATCGCTCAGTCTGGAGGCTCCATTGATTTCGCATTCGTCAAAGATAACGGTATTCGAAATCTCTTTCGTATTGACAATTTTCACGTTGTTGCCAATCCATCCCTGTTCGGGAGCGTGTAGATTTATCTCCTCTTTGATGAGTCTTCTTATCGCCTCTTTGAGCGGTTTGTCGTGGAAATGTTGCACCATGAATGCAGCGAGCTGACTGTTGAGGTCTCTGAACAGCACCACATTGCCGTCGCCCACCTCGTTCAATACAGACACTAAGTTGCCTTCTCCATAGGTAGCCCCCTCTGAGGTTTCGAGCGTACAGACGTTCGAGATGTAGCATCGGTCACCAATGGTATAGTTGTTGATGTAGTTGCCAATGTTTTCTACCAGACTGTTGTCACCGATGGTCACGTTTCGCAGCGTTGCGTTGTTGATGCCCGAATGTTTGAAAAAGTCTCTACTCACTTCAATGGTGTCGTCGAAAGCACCAATGTAAACTTCTCCATACAGCATCACACGATGCATGTAATTGGGCTTGAACCCTTCGGCTACGTGAATGTTCGCCCATTCCTCTGCCCAACAACTTCTTTCCTCGAGGATGCGAATCTCCTCTTCTGTCAGTTTACGGTATTCTTTCATACATTATTTATTTTATTATCTTGGTTCCTTTTGCTCTTTCAGAGCGCAAGTTACATTTCCTTGTTGCCCCAGGGCGTTGCCCTGGGCTGTATTCCTTTTGGGGCTTCGCCCCGTCTCTGCGCAAGCTATTTGTCTACATCGTCCGCTTATACCTGTTTACTTATCTATCATCAATTGAATGTTGTTACTCCTTTCCTTTTTCATTCGTCCACTTATTCCTGTTTATTTATCTATCATCAATGTGCAGACCGTAAGATATGTACTTACACAGAAAGAGCGGTAGGGGGTCAATCTGAAAATATATATTGTTGGTCATACTGGATATGATATGCTTCTAAGAAATGTTTATATTCATCTGCGAATGATAATTTTTGATGATGCTGATGTTGGTTTTTAATATAATGTATAGTCTTGTCAATTTGTGATTGACTCACTGAAAATGCTGCATATCCATGTTGCCATGAAAATTTCTGATAATGAACGTCTATAGTTTTTATCCATTTGCTACTTTTTCTCTTAATTTCTTCAACTACATGTGCAACACTTTCTATATTGGAAAGTGTGAATAAAATGTGTATATGATTGGAAATACCTCCAACACTCAAGACTTTGCAGTTTGTTGCTAAATCCACGAGTTTTGCTAAATATTCATGAATACGACTCAAATCATTTTCACGAATACAAGGGCTATCGCTTTTGATATGAAAAATCAAATGTATATATATTTTACATAATGATTGTGCCATATTGTTTCCATCCTTATTTTCTTAGTCCCTTTTGCCTCTATGAGCGCAAGTTATTTGTCATAGTTTGCCGAAAACATAGCCCAAGCAATGTTCTCTTTGGAACTTAGTTCTATTTTCCGTGCAAGATTTTTCTCCACTTCATTAGCTTATTTGTATTTCTCTTTTTTTATATTATTTAGAGACATCGCTCTTTTGTTGAATTGTTACATATTCTGTGGTGAGTTGCTTGCTATATGTCCTTCTTTACTTCATTCAGTTTATCGTCCTTCTCTGATTGTTTTTACGGCTACGATGCGGACCGAAGGTCCAGTAGGAACTTAGCCCAGGGCAGCGCCCTGGGTAGAGAGTTGCAGGGGGTTGACGCTCTGAAAGAGCAAAGGGAGGCATTGGTTACATATTTTATAGTTGATTCTCTTCATAATAAAAGGTGGAGCATTGAGCCGCTGCATAGAGAGTTGAACGTTATTCTTCTATGGGATATAAAAAATCATTGTAGGGATATTTTTGTACATGGAGCCGGCGAACTTGTTGATACAACACCTCTTTGAATTCGTCTATGTTCAACTTTTTCTTGGCAGAAATGAAGAGACACTGGTCGTTGAGCCGTGCCATCCATGTTTGTTTGAGTTCATCGAGGGTGATATTCTCTGCGGTGGAAGGTGTCAAGTCGTCCGCATCTTTAGGTACCCAAGTGTAATTATCTATTTTGTTAAAGATAATCATAGAGGGCTTTTCTGCACATCCTAACTCTTTCAGCGTGTTTTCAACGACATGAATTTGCTCTTCAAAGTCGGGATGAGAGATGTCAACTACATGCAGCAGCAAGTCTGCTTCTCGCACTTCGTCCAAGGTAGACTTAAAAGAATCGACCAAATCAGTGGGTAATTTCCGTATAAATCCAACGGTATCAGCTAAAAGGAAAGGCAGATTTTCAACCACTACTTTACGAACAGTGGTGTCGAGTGTTGCAAATAGCTTGTTTTCTGCAAACACTTCGCTTTTGGAAAGCAGGTTCATGAGCGTTGATTTTCCTACGTTGGTGTAGCCCACCAATGCGACTCGTATCATGCGCCCACGGTTTTTGCGCTGCGTCGTCTTTTGTTTGTCAATCTGTTCCAGTCGTTGTTTTAAGAGAGTGATGCGTTGTAGGATGATTCGTCGGTCCATTTCTAACTGCGTCTCACCAGGTCCACGAAGTCCCACAGAACCCTTTCCGCCGCCAGAGCCTGACCCTCCGCCTTGTCGTTCCAAGTGAGTCCACAACCGTTGCAAGCGAGGGAGCATGTAGCGATATTGCGCCAACTCCACTTGTGTTTTGGCATTGGCTGTCTGGGCGCGCATGGCAAAGATGTCGAGGATGAGCGATGTGCGGTCTAAGATTTTCACATCCAACGCTTTTTCGATGTTCCTTATCTGCTTGGCGGATAGTTCATCATCAAAAATAACCATGCCCACAGGGCGCTCGTTTTCTGCTTCTTCGTCAATATATTGTTTGATTTCTTCCAATTTTCCTTTGCCTACATAAGTCACAGCATTAGGTCCGCCTGCCTTTTGAGTGAAACGCTTCACGGTTTCTGCCCCTGCGGTATCTGCTAAGAACTCCAATTCGTCGAGGTACTCGTTGGTTTTAGCCTCGTTTTGTTCTTGCGTGACGATACCTACCAATACCGCTGTTTCTGATTTGGCTTCGGAAATAACAAATTCTTTCATTTATATATAATGTGATTTCATGCAAAGGTACAATAAAGCCCCAAAAGCACAAAATAAAACACTCTTTTTTCTTTTCAAGATTGATTGCCATTCCATCTTGGTCAAGGCATCTGTTGCTTTTGTACTATTATTTTACCAAAAAACGGCTCTTGAAAATCTTCAAAATAGAAAAAATTAATAGGCAAGCCATATACAAAAATGAGCTGATTTTCAAAAAACAAACGTCTCTTGAAGCTAAAACAACGACTTAACAGGCTTGTAAACACGCTTTAGAGGGGTTATTTGCATGACCTAAGAGCATTAAAGCATGCAAATAGCAGGCTTATCTCAATGCTTCAGTCGCCAAGAAGTGGTTAAAAAAGGAATGAAAAGACAATATGTAAACATAACATTTTGAGTAACAACGAATTATGAACATTGCTCAAATTTCGCATATTTGCGACCAACTTTGACGTTTGTTGTTACGACGCGAGTTATGAGAGGCACTTTGTAAAGAAAATTCAGCATCTATTATCATCCTGTGCAGTTGAACACCATTTTTGCAGATGAATACTAAAAAAACTAAAAATGCGAAATGATTGTGGAAATTGAGCACCTCAACAAAGGTGTTTTATCAGAATAAAGTTGTATCTTTGTCATTCATTTAATACGATATAAACATGAAAACAAAAATGATTACCTTACTATTGGTGTGTGGTATGATGTCTTTCTTTTCCGCTTCTGCTCAGAATGTGGCAGACTATCAGATTGTTCCCATGCCCAAAGAGTTGTCACTCACTACGAAGAAGCCCTTTGTTCTATCGGCTTCCACCTGTATTTACAGTCCTGCAGGAGACATGGATTTGCAGCGCAATGCCCAGTACTTGTCGGAGTATATTCGTGAGACGACGGGCTTGCAACTCAATTGTGTGACGAAGAAAACCAAACAAGCGATTTCTTTAACCATAGATTCTAAAATTAAAAACGATGAAGGATATGTGCTGTCCGTTACACCTCAAGGAGTGACGGTGGCTGGAAAGACGGCACGTGGTGTGTTCTATGGACTGCAAACTTTGCGCAAGTCGCTCCCGGTTGCAAATAACCTAACGGAAGTGATGTTGCCAGCAGTTGTTATCAAGGATGCTCCTCGTTTTGGCTATCGTGGTGGAATGTTGGACTGCGGTCGCCATTTCTTCTCTATCGACTTCGTTAAAAAATATATTGACTTGTTGGCTTTGCACAACATGAACGTGTTTCACTGGCATTTAACCGAAGATCAGGGTTGGCGCATTGAAATCAAGAAATATCCCGAACTTACCAAGATAGGCTCTATACGCAAAGAAACAGTAGTGGGACGCAATTCAAGCGTGTGCGACGGAGTGCCTTATGGCGGTTATTACACACAAGAACAGGCGCGCGAAATCGTGAAATATGCTGCCGACCGTTACATTACTGTGATTCCCGAGATAGATATGCCTGGCCACATGCTTGCTGCTATGGCAGCTTATCCAGAGTTGGGATGCACGGGTGGTCCTTACGAAGTGGCAAAAACATGGGGCGTGTTTGAAGACGTTTTGTGTTTGGGCAACGAGAAAACTTACCAGTTCTGTGAAGATGTTTTAGCCGAGTTGATGGATATATTCCCCTCGAAATATATCAATATAGGTGGTGACGAAGCTCCTCATGTGCGTTGGGAAAAATGTCCAAAGTGCCAACGTGTCATGCAAGCACAAGGTTTGACAGCTAAGAAGTTGCAAGGTTATTTCACTAATCGCATTGAAAAATTCATCAATAGCAAAGGTCGTCGCCTCATAGGCTGGGATGAAATCTTAGATGGAGATATCAATCAAAGTGCTACTGTGATGAGTTGGCGTGGGGTAGAGCCCGGTGTAAAGGCAGCCATGGCAGGTCACGATGTCGTGATGTCGCCTACTACTTATGCTTATTTCGATTATTACCAGACCGATAAGACTTTTAACGAACCATTACTCATTGGCGGAAACCTGCCTATTGAAAAGACATACAGCTATGAGCCATTGCCCAACGATTTACCAGCTGAGGCACGTGAGCATATCATTGGTGTACAATGTAATCTTTGGACGGAGTATATTCCTTATCCAAAGTTGGCAGAATATCAAGTGTTGCCACGCATGGCAGCCATTGCAGAAATACAATGGTCGGAACATAAGAAGGACTTCCCTGAGTTTAAGAACCGTTTAACTCGTTTGACGAAGTTCTACGACTTGTATAACTACGAATATGCCAAGCATCTTTGGAATAAAAAATAATCATTCAACGAAATATTAAGAACATGAGACTTATTATTGAAGAAAATTATGAAGCGCTGTCAAACTGGGCAGCAGAGCACGTTATTGAGCGCATTCGTGCGTTCAATCCTACCGCTGAGCGTCCTTTTGTGTTAGGACTTCCCACAGGCTCTTCGCCAGAGGGAATGTATGCACGGTTAGTTAAAGCCAACAAGGAGGGAAGAGTGTCGTTCAAACACGTCATCACCTTTAATATGGACGAGTATGTTGGTTTGCCCGAATCGCATCCGGAAAGCTATCACTCGTTTATGGCACGCAATCTGTTTGATCATATCGATTGCCCGAAAGAGAATATCCATATTCTCAACGGAAACGCAGAAGACTTGGAAGCTGAATGCAAAGCCTACGAAGAAAAGATTGCTGCAGCGGGTGGCATCGATTTGTTTATTGGAGGAATTGGTCCAGATGGACACATTGCATTCAATGAACCATGCTCTTCACTTACATCGCGTACTCGTATCAAGACCCTCACCAGTGACACTATTATTGCCAACAGTAGGTTCTTTGATAACGACATCAACAAGGTGCCTAAACATGCGCTGACAGTAGGTGTGGGGACCGTGATGGATGCGAAAGAAGTCATGATACTCTGTAATGGCCACCACAAGGCTCGCGCTTTGCAAGCTGTAGTTGAAGGTCCTGTTACCCACTACTGGACGATTAGTGTGTTGCAGCAACATCCTCACGGCATTATTGTGTGTGACGAGCCTGCTACCGACGAATTGCGTGTGGGAACGTACCGCTACTTTAAGGATATAGAGAAAAACAATATTTAATTAACCGAGGGCTTGTACGATTTCGCTTCGTGACAAGCCTCTTTTTTAATAACAGATCTATGAAACTAAATCTAAGTTCTGAGATTGTACTCAACAAAGTACCCGTTGAGTTGTATCGGCCTGCAACTGCCATTGACCGATCTGAGTTGACACGCTATGAGAAGATTGAAACAGATATCTTTCCAAAAATAGAGGAGGGAGCCAGTCACATAGCAGATGAAATTATAAAGACTGTGAAGGAAAAACAAGCTGAAGGCAAGTTTTGTGTGCTTGGCTTGGGAACGGGATTGTCGCTCACACCTATCTATAATGAGCTTATTCATCGCCATCAAACCGATAAGGTAAGCTTTCATAATGTGATAGTATTCAATGCGTATGAATATTTCCCCATTACTGCAGATACGCAAAACAGTTGTATGAAGCAGTTAGGAGATCGCTTCTTAAACCATGTCGATATCGACCCAAAGAATGTCTTTAGTCTCGATGGGAGCATCTCGCAGGAGGATGTACAGAGCCATTGTCGCCTTTTCGAAGAGCGCATACAAACCTTTGGAGGCATCGACATCATGCTCTTAGGCATTGGACGTTCGGGCAATATCGCTACTAACGAGCCAGGTTCTACGTTGACATCTACCTCACGCATCATCTTGGTAGACGAGGTATCACGTCAAGAAATGGCATTGAGCTTTGGTAATAACGAGTCAGTTCCACCTTGTTCTATCACCATGGGTATCGCTACAATATTGAAAGCCAAAAAGATATTCTTGGTAGCATGGGGTGAAGAAAAGGCAGAGATGATTCAAAAGGCGGTTGAGGAGAACATAACGGATACCATTCCAGCTTCTTTTCTGCAAACACATAATAATGTTCATGTGGTCATCGACCTGTCTGCTGCCAGCAGACTCACACGCATTGTGCATCCATGGTTGGTAAAGTCGTGTCATTGGACGGATAAGTTGGTGCGTTCAGCCTTGGTATGGTTGTGTCAATTAACGAAGAAACCTATCCTGAAGCTCACCAATAAGGATTACAATGACCACGGATTGAGCGAATTGTTGGCGCTCTATGGTTCGGCATACAATGCCAATATCAAGATTTTTAACGATTTGCAACATACCATTACAGGATGGCCAGGTGGCAAACCGAATGCAGACGACACTTATCGTCCCGAACGTGCGAAACCGTTCCCCAAACGAGTAATTGTCTTTTCACCGCACCCTGACGATGATGTTATCTCCATGGGAGGCACTTTGCGACGTTTAGTTCAGCAGGGACACGATGTACATGTGGCTTATGAGACGAGTGGTAACATTGCTGTAGGCGACGAAGAGGTGACACGTTTCATGCACTTCATCAATGGATTCAACCAGTTGTTTGGCTCTGAAAAAGATGAAGTTATCAAGAATAAGTACAAGGAAATCAAGGAGTTCTTGTCGAAAAAGAAGGAAGGTGATATTGATACGTTAGACGTACGAACCATCAAGGGATTGATTCGTCGTGGAGAAGCCCGCACTGCCAACACGTATAATGGGGTTCCTTTGGATCATGTTCACTTCTTGGACTTGCCATTCTACGAATCGGGTAAGATAGAAAAGTTGCCTATGACAGAGAAGGATGTGCAGATTGTACGTGATTTGATTACGCAAGTGAAGCCACATCAGATTTATGTCGCTGGTGATTTGGCAGATCCTCACGGTACTCATAGAAAGTGTACAGATGCTGTATTGGCTGCTCTCGATTTGGAAAAAGAAGCTGGTGCAGAGTGGCTCAAAGATTGTCGTGTGTGGATGTATCGTGGAGCTTGGGCAGAATGGGAAATCGAAAACATAGAGATGTGTGTTCCTATGAGTCCTGAAGAGTTGCGTGCTAAACGCAATAGCATCCTCAAACACCAGAGTCAAATGGAAAGTGCACCGTTCTTGGGCAACGATGAACGATTGTTCTGGCAGCGTTCTGAAGACCGCAACCATGCCACGGCAGCACTTTATGACAGTTTAGGTTTGGCTTGCTACGAGGCGATGGAAGCCTTTGTAGAATATAAGGTGTGAGAAACGAAAGACTTCTTAATAAGGACATCCGAACAGTCTCTTACCATTTAACGTAAAGTTCAACACGCTCTATCTCTTCTTTTGTAGAAAGATGGGGCGTGTTTTTTGTGGATAAGAGTAAAAAAAAAGAACATTAAAAATTGCAAATATCATTATAAATTGTTACTTTTACAGCATCATTAAAACTCAATAGATTATGGAAACAAACACAACTCCACAGGCTACGCCAACCTTATCCTTTGGTGAAGCAATCAAACAAGTGTTCAACAAGTATGCTACCTTTACGGGTCGTGCACGTCGATCTGAATATTGGTATTTTGCATTGTTTGGTACATTGGCAGGCATGGTTGCCTATATTTTAGACTTTGCACTTGGCACTTGGCTTAACGTTCACAGACATTGGTTATGGACCTCTTTATATCCTCGTTGCATTAGGTTTGCTTATTCCTGGTTTGGCTGTCGCTGTACGTCGTTTGCACGATATTAACAAGAGTGGCTGGAACTATTTATGGGTGTTGATACCTATTGTTGGTGGTATTTTGCTCATCGTTTGGTTTTGTTACGATTCAAAACCAGAGACAAATAAGTATGGAGCTTCACCAAAATACATCGATTAGTTGATGTCGTTTTGAGGCTTTCGGCGCAAGTATTTCACCCAAGCATAGGGCTTTCGACGAGTCAGATAATTGGGGTCGTCCATGTGTTGATAAGCTTCACGTTCAAAAGAGATGTTTAGATAGGCACGCCCTTGCATCGGGATGCGAATCAACCATTCGATGACGTAGAACAAATAGAAGAAGATAAACCCCATTTCTATCATCTGTCGGGTGTGAATACGCTCATGCTGTATCAAGTCGGCAGTAATCGTTGTCCCTTTTCGGCAAAACAACAAGCCAAAAAGATTGATGGCATCGTATTTCTTAAAAGGTATCAGTCGATTGTGAATAATAAGCATGATTCGTTCTTCTTCTATCGTATTAAATCGTCATTAGAGGTCATTCAGGATGTAATGGGGCTGTATTAGAAGGCAGTCCCATTAGTTCCCATCCGATTTGCGAATGGTAATGATATAGGCACTCAGCAGCACCAAGATACCTGCCACGGGCTTGTCCCACGTCAATATGTCCTGTCCAATGTAAATAGCTACGAACGAAGCCACCACTGGTTGCAGGTTGGTGTAGATGCTAACGGTTGTAGCTTGCAGGTAACGCATGGCATACGGGATAGCAAAATAGCCAATCACTGTGGCAAACACCACAATGAAAGTCATCTCGATCACACCACTCCAAGCCCATTGTGACGACCACAACCTTTGTTGGTTAAACTCTGGAGCAGCAAAGGGCAATACGGCAAGGGTGGAAATAAGAAATATCCATTTCATTTGAGTCACGGCTGTGTATTTCTGAGACACGTTGCGCGTAATCAGTAAATACACTACCCAGGTCATCAAACTTAAAATGGTGAGCGTGATACCTAATAAGTCATTCTTCCCAGAGCCACTTTTCCAACTCATCAATACCATGAGTAGCGCACCCACAATACCTATCAACACTCCGAATATCTTTGTACCGTTCATTCTCTCTTTCAAGAACAACGCAGCCATGAGCATGGTGGCAACGGGGGTGAGTGTAGCAATGAGCGAGAAATAAACGGGCGTGGTGTACACCAAAGCCCATGCTGTGAGCGTTTGTGAAATCACAAAACCTAATAAACCTCCCAACATGATGATGAGCAAGTCTTTGCGTTGAACGGTCTCCTTAGGCAGGAACAGACTGATTGCCCAAAAGATTGCAGCCGCTCCCAAGCACCGCATGAACATGTAGCCCATAGGTGTTACCCATTGATCAAGCAGTAGTTTGGTGACAGGTACGCCCAAACCAAAGATGACGTTGGCTAAGATGATTGCGGTGTGTGCTTGTATTTTCTGTTGTTTCTTTATCATGACGAGTTCGTTATGGTTTGATTTTCTTTTGGTTGTGTGAAGACATCAGCGTGGTACATCCTTCTTTCTGATGCCATGTGAACAAGCCATCAACTGCGGCTTGGCGATTTTCAATGGTAGAAAATCGTTGCAAAGATACAGATTTTTCCAATAATGGGGCTTGGGAACAGAAATAAAATAATATATTTGTACAACGAATCAAGCCCATTGAAAACCATGCAGAAAGACAATATCCCAAATTCATTGACTCCCGACCAATATCAAACCGAAGTGATACAAGCCAGCGGTGGTTATCATTTAGTGTTGGCTGCACCGGGCTGTGGCAAGACCCAAATCCTCACCGAGCGTATTCGGAGGGCGCACGAGCAAGGCATTTCCTTTGACGATATGTTGTGCCTTACCTTTACCAATCGTGCTGCACGAGGCATGAGAGAGCGTATTGAGACCCATATCAATGATGAAGAGATAGCTGAATTGTATGTGGGAAACGTGCATAGGTTTTGTTCTAAGTTCTTGTTCGACAATAGTTTGGTGCCTGCAGAGAGTTCGGTGATTGACGATGATGATGCGTTCAGCATCTTGGCTCGCTATCGGGATGATGATGAATATGCAGTGCAGCACAATTTTCGGTTGAAGAAAGAGTACATCGAAGTGCTTCATTTTGCAGGATTCATACATCAACTTACTCATCATCACCCCAAGCATTTGCGCTTGCATCCTGAATGTGTCACCTCTTTGGACGTGGCTGCCTTGCGCACTTTGTGTTGGGTACAGCGGATGGAACTCACGGCTGATACCTTTCAAGAAGTTTTCAAAAATGCGGATACATATGAAAGTCTTATCCATTCGGATGCCTACGACATAGGGAGTCAGCATGATATAGAAGCATTGTTGCGCAAGATGCAGCAAGCACAGTATTATATCCAGTACAAAAAAGAAAACAAGTTGCTCGACTTTGAGGACTTGCTTATGCTCACCTACGATGCACTGAACGCTGATGACCAGCTCGAATTGAAGCGCTATCGATGGATACAAGTAGACGAAGTGCAAGATCTCAACCCGCTACAGTTGGCACTCATCGATGGTTTTACAAGCAAAGACTTCCACACGGTGATGTATCTTGGCGATGAACAACAAGCAATTTTTTCTTTCATGGGTGCGAAGATGAGTACCCTCGACGCACTGAAGCAGCGATGTGAGGGACACCTGCATCGGTTGTTCGTCAATCATCGCTCACCTCGGTATCTACTTCAAGTATTCAATACATTTGCCGAAAAGATGTTAGACATCGACCCTGCCTTGTTGCCTACCACCGATTTTGACCCTCCTCGTCAAGGTGATGAACTGCAATTGATGTCGAGCGAACAGGTGGAATCGGAATATGCCGATGTGGCTGACAAGGTGCAACGCTTGCAGGTGCAGTATCCTCAAGAGACAACGGCTGTGATTGTGAGTTCAAATGCTGATGCCGAATTGATGAGTGAGGCTTTAACACAGAGGAATTTACCTCATTTCAAGGTGTCGGGAGAGGATGTGTTTGCTTCTTCGGAGGTGAAGTTACTCTTGGCACACCTCAACATTTTGTGTAATGAACATCAGTTCATGGGCTGGTCGAGATTGCTCAAAGGCTTGAAGGTGTTTGAGAGTAATGCTGCCGCTCGTAGGTTTGTACGAGGATTGTTCGATAATGCCATGTTGCCATCCGATTTGTTGATGTACCCTGGTAGCAGCTATGTGCAAGCCTTTGTGGAGTGTTACGAGCAACAGGACATCGTGGTATTCGATACAGAGACTACGGGTTTGAATGTTTTTAAGGACGATATTGTGCAGATAGCTGCCGTACGTATGCGACAAGGATGTGTGGTTCCCGGGTCAGAATTTGTGGTGTTTATGCGCACCAATCGTGAGATACCACGCAAGTTGGGCAACATTGACAATCCGCTGATAGAGGAAATACAGCATCATCAGCTGTACAGCCCAAGCGAGGGCTTGAGAATGTTTATGGAGTATGTGGGAAAGAGCAGACTGTTGGGGCATAATGCCGACTATGACTATCACATCTTAAACTTTAACTTACAGCGTTATCTTCCTGATATACAGTTAGAAGAACGTTGTAACATGTATTTTGATTCACTGAAACTCATCCGTTTACTCGAACCAAACCTAAAAGAATACAAGCTGAAATATTTACTGTCGGTGCTGCATCTCGAAGGACAAAACTCGCACCTTGCCGATGCTGATGTGCATGCCACCTGCAGTGTGGTGCGCCATTGTTATGAGAAAGCGAAACTGCACATCAACTCTCAAAGGGAATGGATACAGCATCCACGGTTCCAACAGAGGGCAGCAGTGTTCAGGAGGCATTATCTCGAAATCTATACTCGTGCGCGCCAGCTGTTGTATCAGCGTCAGCATTCGGAGCATTTGCCTGTCTTGGCGACCGAAATAGAGTATCTGTATCGCACCCTCTGTGAACAAGGATTGCTGCAACCCATTGACAAATTGCCTCATGTCATCAAGTATTTGTCAACTGACATGATAGACAAGGATGCCTATCCGTCGCTCATTGAACAGCTTTCGGTGTATATCAACGAAATCAACACGCTGAAAGAGGCAGACCTATGTCATGGCACAACTTTAGATGAACGCATCTTTGTGACGACGGTTCACAAAGCCAAAGGACTGGAGTTCGATCAGGTTGTCTTGTTTGATGCGGTAGATGGTCGATACCCCAACTACTTCAATCGTGACAATGCGCGGTTAGTTGCCGAGGATAAACGCAAGTTTTATGTTGCCATGACCCGTGCCAAGCAGCGGTTGTATGTGTCGTGGTCACGCAATAGGGTGGACTACCACAACCAGTTGCAGCCTCGTTATCTCACGCCATTCATGAAACCCTTGCTCCATTTCTTTGAGGCGTTGGCATAACCTCTTTATAGCAAGGGAGTTTTTAACGAACAAAAAAAGACCATCCCCTTGCTCTAAAACGAGTTTTGGAATGGTCTTTCTTTATAAATGCGTTTCAGTCTGTACGTTCTTCAGGCGAACAAATACAAGTAGAAACCTCCTGTTGGCAAGTTGCTCATGCTTGATGTGGCATGAACTTGTAAGAATTATTTCTTTTCAGGGATGTTCTTAAGAATTTCAAGCAGATGATCCCATACCATTTGAACAGTAGGGATGTGCAGACGCTCATCGGGTGTATGGACAAAACGGAGCGTAGGTCCGAAGCTCACCATATCGATATGAGGATAACGCTCTGAGAACAAACCGCACTCCAAACCAGCATGAATACCAAGTACTTTCGGTTCTTTGTTGAAGAGTTTCTTATAGGCATCAACGGTAATCTTAACCAGTTTGCTGTCAGGATTCATGTTCCATGCGGGGTATCCGTCGGTTTGCTCCACCTTGGCACCAGCCAATTCATAGGCAGCCTTGACGGTGTTGCACATATTGTCCAAATTGCTCATCACATTACTGCGCTGTGAGGACAGAATTTCTACCTTGTCTTCTAAGGTCTTAACGGCTGCAACGTTGCTGGAAGTTTCTACCATCTTTGCCAAAATTTCATCTTGACACATAGCAAAAACGCCGTTGTCGACAGCTTGCAGAGCATTGATAATCTGGCAACCTACGTTCTTAGGCATTACCCGACATGCTTCTGCGCTCTCCATGCTAAATACCATGTCCTTGTCGGTAACGTGGTACTCCTGCATCACTTCTGTTTGGAATACGTTCCAGTCGGCACGCACTTGCTCTTTAACGTCGTTAGGGATAGCAAATATCACCTTTCCATCGCGAGGAATGGCATTGTGCAACTTACCGCTGTTAAAAGAACACAAGCGCAAGTCGAACTTCTCTTTTTCATTGTAAAGGAATCGATTGAGTATCTTAATGGCATTGGCACGTTTCTTATTGATATCGTCGCCAGAGTGGCCACCAACCAATCCCTTCAATGCAATTTGTAGGAAGAAATAGTCTTTAGGAGCCTCTTCAGCCTGATAGTCAAAGGTGGCATTGGTGCTGCGTCCGCCTGCACAACTCACAAAAATCTGTCCTTCGTCTTCCGAGTCAAGGTTGATGAGATAGTCGCCTGTCATGAAACCAGCCTTCATACCCATGGCACCAGTGAGCTGTGTCTCCTCGTCTCTGGTAAATACGCACTCGATAGGACCGTGTTCTATGTCGTCGGCACAAAGGATAGCCAGTTCGATAGCCATGCCAATACCATCGTCAGCACCCAGTGTGGTGCCTTTGGCGGTGAGCCATTCGCCATCGATATAGGTCTGAATGGCATCCTTGTCAAAGTCGAACTCAACATCTACTAACTTGTCGCACACCATATCCATGTGACTTTGCAAAATCACGGTAGCCAGATTTTCATAACCTTTGGTGGCAGGCTTACGGATAATCACGTTGCCCGTCTCATCAACCTTGGTTTCCAACTGATGTTTTTTCCCAAATTCTTTCAGGTATTCTATCATCTTTTCCTCACGCTTGGAAGGGCGTGGAATCTCATTAATTCTTGCAAATTGTTCAAATACGCCAGCTGGCTTTAAGTCTTTCTTTTCCATGTTATTTTTTGTTTTTTTATTTTGTAAATTGCGTTATTTCTACTATCTTTGCCACGTTTATTTCACAATGTGACTCTGCAAATATAACTAAAAATGTTGAAAACATTACTTCTTAGCGTGTTAATTATTGCAATCTGCTTTGCATTGCTGGCTGTAAAGTTGCTTTTTCGTAAAAATGGCTCGTTTACTTCTCAGCACATTCATGACAGTAAGGCGATGCAGGAGCGTGGCATTCATTGTGTGGTAGACCAAGACCGTGAGGCTCGACGTAGCAACAAGGCTTGTTAATCCGTAGAGATAAGGCGACTAACCCATGTCTTCACTGAGCTTTACTCCATGCAATAAGGCAGTTAGGGTTGATATGAAAAGAAAATAAAACATTAATATTAAATAAAACAATGAAGAAAACAATGATTCGTTCGGTTGCTGTTGCCGCTTTGGCAGCATTCACATTGGTGGCTTGCGACAAATCCAAATCGCAGGTAGACAACAAAAATGAAGAGGCAACCCCAAAGGTGCCTACTGAATTTAAGATTGCTTATGTGGAGGTGGATAGCATCATGACCCAGTACAAGTTTTGCAAAGATTATAGTATGATTCTTCAGAAAAAGGGTCAAAATATACAGAACACTTTGGCTGGCAAACAAAAACAATTGGAGCAGGCAGCTGGTAATTTCCAACAAAAACTACAGCAAAATGCGTACACTCGTGAGCAAGCCGAGTCGATTCAGGCTGGGTTGCAAAAACAAGGAGCTGATTTGCAAGCCTTGAACCAACGTTTGACCAATGAGTTCCAAACCGAGACGGATAAATATAATAAGGCATTGCGTGACTCTATTCAGCACTTCTTGGCAAGTTATAACAAAGACAAAAAATACAGTTTGATTTTGTCAAAGGCAGGGGATAACTTGCTGTATGCCGACAAGGCGTATGACATCACCAAGGATGTTGTGGCAGGACTGAACAAGGCTTACAAACCTGTGGATGTAAAGAAAAAGGACGAGAAGAAATAACAACGGTGTTTGAGAAGACAGTTTTCAAATATCATTATCTGTATATAATGAATGCGAGCTTTTTCGGCTCGCATTTTTTTGCTAAATAGGTTGGTTACGTGGACGCTTGAACATGGAGCAACGAAGCATAAGACTTTCATTTTGGAATGATATTTTTACTGCGAAGCACATCTCTGAAATTGCGTTTGTGTAATCGTTAGTATCTTGTTTTGAAGAATTATTAATGCTGAATTTTCTTTACAAAGTGCCTCTCAAAACTCTCGTAAAATCCATCAACAGCAAAGTTGGTCGCAAATACGCTAATTTTGAGCGACTTTCATAATCTGTTGTTGCATAAGACGTTACCGTTAAAATGACTTCATTTATTTCCATTTTTATCATTTCTCAACGGTTCAAACATTGAGATAAGCTCTCTATTTGTATGCTTTAAGGCAGCTGAAGCATGTGAATAACACCTCTAAAGAGTGTTTCCAAGCCTGTTAAGTCAATGTTTTAGTTTCAAGAGACGTTTATTTTGTGAAAATCAGCCCATTTTTGTCGGTCGTTTGCCTATTAAATTTTTCTATTTTGAAGATTTTAGATGGGCGTTTTTTGGTAAAATAATAGGACAAAAACAATAAATGCTCTTCTCCAAAAAAGATAAAAACAAAAGGAAAAAACTCTTTCGTTGAAGGGGCAACATGAACTCTCTTTTATTTATTAAGATTGTTTGTTGTCAACAACATGCATGCTTTTTTGTTTCGACAACAAATCGAACAAATGACACAAATCCAACGGCTGGAATCAATGAACGCAGGCGTTCACCGAATAAAGCGAATTTAGCAAGCAAACACAGCATGTTGATGTCGATAGATTTGTTACATTTGTAGAACGCTTGCGTTCATTGTCTTGTTGCGTTGATTCGTTTTATTGGTTTTATTTGTTGTTCTACAACATTGCCGTTAAATCAAAGAGCCGTGGGGGCGCTTTTCTTACAACAGTGACCCTTCAAACCATTGGTATTATTTGTACTGCTGCCAATAACGAATGAGACGTTCGGACGCATCACGAGCAAATAAGACGCTGGAGCCTACGGGTAAACGAAAAACAGGATGCTGAGTGAGCGTCGTGGTAATCACAAGATGGTACGACTGTGCTTCGTAAGGACTGCTGCTATTATGAAATGTTATATCTTCGATTTGGTTGAAACCCACTTTCGTTTTATTGATATAGAGGCAGTTAGGATAAATCGTGAGGTTATCCTCCTCGAACATCATGACGTCAATGGGTAATTGATCCTCTTGCTCATTTTTAGAATCTGTGTCATTATCCGTTGCTGCGACAACAAGTTTTTTCCGAAAGTAACCTTTCCGATACAGCCAAAATGCAATGACACCTAATCCCATGATGACAATGAGCAAAATGGGAAAGATGTCCGCAAAGCGAAGTGTTGTAGGTATGATTGGTACTTCTTCCATAACAAGAGCGAATTAATGTGCTTTTGTGAGTTGTCGATTGGTATTTCAGCTATGCGCTTGCAGTTCCTCTTTCATCTGTGCTTGCAGTTCCTTTGCTGCTTCTTTCGCAGCTTCGGCAAAGTGTATATCGTTGCTGGCATAGAGGATGCCGCGTGAGCTGTTGACAAGTAAACCACAGTCTTTTGTCATGCCATAGCGACACACTTCCTGCAAACTACCACCTTGAGCACCAATGCCCGGTACGAGCAAGAAATGATGAGGGGCTACTTTTCGGATGTCTTCGAACATTTTTCCTTGCGTGGCACCAACCACATACATCATGTTCTCATCCGTTCCCCATTGACTCGAGGTTGCTATTACCTTCTCAAAAAGGCGCATACCTGTGGTATTTTGTGTGAGTTGGAAGTCGTGTGAGCCTTTATTACTGGTGAGTGCCAGCACGATAGCCCATTTGTCTTGGTATGCAAGAAAAGGTTTTATGCTGTCTTCGCCCATGTAGGGGGCAATGGTGAGGGCGTCTACTTGGTACGTTTCGAAGAAAGTCTTGGCGTACATGGCAGAGGTGTTGCCTATATCTCCACGCTTGGCATCGGCAATGAGGAAGTGTGTGGGATAGTTGTCTTGCAAATATTTCACAGTTTTCTCGAACGACAGCATTCCCTTGATGCCTGTAGATTCGTAGAAAGCCAAGTTGGGCTTATAGGCTACGCAGTAGGGAGCAGTGGCATCGATGATCGCACGATTAAAGGCAAAGATAGGGTCTTCGTCTTCCAAGAGATGTGCTGGTATCTTCTGTAGGTCTGGATCTAAGCCTACGCATAGAAAAGTTTGTTTGTCAAAGATTTGTTTGACGAGCTGTTGTTTGGTCATGGAGTGAGTTTTTAAGTTTATAAGTTTTTGAGTTGATGAGTTGAGTTTTTAAGTTTTTGAGTTTATTAGTTGGTGAGTTTGGTTTTTTAGTTGATGAGTTTTTTAGTTGATGAGTTGAGTTTTTAAGTTTTTGAGTTGGTGAGTTTGGTTTTTAAGTTTATGAGTTGTTTAGTTTTTGAGTTTCTTTTGTAGATGAGTTCTCTTGTTGAGAAGTTGATAAAGCTTTCATTAACTAATAAACTTATTAACTCATTACCTCACCAACTTAAAATTCAATAACTTAAAAACTTATTAACTCAAAACTCATTAACTTAAAGACTCAACTCATTAACTCACAAACTTAAAAACTTAAAAACTCATCTTACAATTCACTATCTTTCAATTTCTCGGCATTCTCTGCAACGGTAAGAGCATCGATGACACCTTGAATGTCGCCACCAATAAAGCCTTGCAGGTCGTGAGTGGTGTAGCCAATGCGGTGGTCAGTGACACGTCCTTGTGGATAGTTGTAGGTACGAATCTTCGCGCTGCGGTCGCCAGTAGATACCAATGACTTGCGTCGGTTGGCAATATCATCAATGTATTTTTGATGCTCACGGTCGTAGATAAAGGTACGTAAGCGCGACAACGCACGTTCCTTGTTCTTAGGTTGGTCGCGTGTCTCGGTACATTCAATGAGAATTTCCTCTACTTCGCCAGTGTTGGGGTTCTTCCATGGATAGCGAAGACGAACGCCCGATTCAACCTTGTTGACGTTTTGTCCACCAGCTCCCGAGCTTCTGAACGTGTCCCATTTAATATCACCCTCGTTGATGTTCACCTCAAACTGGTCTGCCTCTGGCAACACTGCCACCGTGGCAGCCGATGTGTGCATGCGTCCCTGTGTCTCCGTGGCAGGTACACGTTGCACACGATGTACGCCACTTTCGTACTTCAACGTACCGTAGACATTGTCGCCGCTCACTGCAAAGTCGATTTCTTTGTAACCACCCACCGAGCCTTCGTTGACCGATGTGACACTTAACGTCCAACCTTTCGAGTCACAGTAATGCTTATACATGTTAAATAAGTCGCCGGCAAACAGGGCTGCCTCATCTCCTCCCGTGCCAGCACGTATTTCCATTTGTACGTTCTTGGCATCTTCAGGGTCTTTTGGCACTAATGCTAATTTTATTTCTTCTTCCAACTGTGGCTGCATATCTTCGTTGGCTTGCAATTCCTCACGAGCCATCTCTTTCATGTCAGCATCCGTTTCATTGGCAAGAATATCTTTCGACTCACGTATGGCATTGAGGCATGCAATGTATCGCTTGCGAATGTCCATGATGTCGCCAAGGTCTTTGTATTCCTTGGTTAGCTTTACATAGCGTGGCTGATCGGCTATGACATCTGGGTCGGTAATTAAGGTAGATACTTCTTCAAACCTTGCCTCTAATCCTTCGAGCTTATTCAGTATGCTGTTGTTTTCTATCATATATTTAATATTCGAATGTTCCTAATTCTGATTGAATGGTGAGAGAGCGTTTTCCCTCCTCGATATGACCGATGATTTGGGCGTCAACATTGAAACTTTTGCTGATTGAAATGATTTCTTGTGCGTACTCGGGAGCCACATATATTTCCATGCGATGTCCCATGTTGAAGACTTTGTACATCTCTTTCCAATCAGTGCCACTGCAACGTTGGATAGTTTTGAATAGGGGAGGAACGGGGAACAAATTGTCTTTTACCACTTTGCAATTGTCACCGACAAAGTGTAGCACCTTTGTTTGTGCGCCTCCTGTGCAGTGAACCATGCCATGGATGTGACTTCGATGTGCATCTAACACCTTCTTTATAATAGGTGCATAGGTGCGAGTAGGAGAGAGCACCAAATGACCAGCATCAATTTCCACGCCTTCTATGCTATCGGTGAGTTGATATTCACCGCTATACACCAACTCGTTGGGCACGGCATTATCGTAACTTTCAGGGAACTTTTCTGCCAAGTATTTGGCAAAGACGTCGTGACGGGCACTGGTGAGACCGTTGCTTCCCATGCCACCGTTGTATGTTTTCTCGTAGGTAGCCTGTCCTGTGCTACTCAATCCTACGATGACATCGCCGGGACGAATGTTGGCATTGTCGATGACCTCGCTGCGTTTCATACGGCAGGTTACGGTAGAGTCGACGATGATGGTGCGCACCAAGTCGCCTACATCAGCCGTTTCGCCTCCTGTGGGGTAAATGCCAATGCCCATGTCTCGCATCTCTTGCAACAATTCATCGGTGCCGTTGATAATCGCGGAGATGACTTCACCGGGTATCAAAAGCTTGTTACGCCCAATAGTACTTGATACTAAGATGTTATCTACTGCCCCCACACACAGCAAGTCGTCGGTGTTCATCACAATGGCATCTTGTGCGATGCCTTTCCATACACCAAGGTCGCCCGTCTCTTTCCAGTACATATATGCTAAAGACGATTTGGTGCCAGCACCATCGGCATGCATGATGTTGCAGTAGTCGGGGTCTCCTCCCAGTATATCAGGAATGATTTTGCAGAAAGCTTGTGGATAAATGCCCTTGTCAATGTTCTTAATAGCGTTGTGTACATCTTCTTTGGCGGCAGACACACCGCGCAACATATATCTGTCCATGTGGTTGTAAGTTTTTTATTGTTGACGAGTTGATGAGTTGATATGTTGATTGATTAGTATTCGTGCCAAAATTCCCATGAGACAAAAGCTTGCAATAAGAGCATCTCCAATCCATTCTTTATGGTTGCTCCGTGTTCGGCTCCTTTCTTTAGAAACAATGTTTCATCAGGATTGTAAATCAAGTCGTAGAGGAGATGATGCATGTCCATGGCTTCATAAGGCAGGGGAGGACAAGTGTCTGCATGTGGATACATGCCCACAGGTGTACAGTTGACAACGATGCGATAATCGTTGATAACGGCAGGTGTGATGTCTTGGTAGGTCAAAACACCTTGTCGAGGGGTTCGAGAGACGAACTTTGTCGCAATGCCCAACGAGCGTAAGCCTACGTCAATGGCTTTTGCAGCACCGCCAGTTCCGAGGATGAGGGCTTTCTGATGAAAGGTTTCTAACATGGGTTCGATACTTCTGGTAAATCCAATCACGTCACTATTGAAGCCTTTTAGAAGAGTCTTCTTGCCTTTGTGTGTTACTTTAATGACGTTGACGGCACCAATTTCTTTAGCTTCTGGACTGATTTCGTCTAAATAAGAAATCACTTTCTCTTTATAAGGTATGGTGACGTTTAATCCCTTTAGCTCGGGGTTGGAAGCCAACACCTCTTCGAGATTTTCTATTTTTGGTATTTCAAAATTTACATATTGGGCATCTATTCCTTCGTTTTCAAATTTCTCATTGAAGTAATCAATAGAGAACGAATGTCCGAGTGGATAGCCTATCAGTCCGTATTTGTCCATATTCTATGTGTTATCGTTCGTCAATTTGAGGGCAATAGGGTAGCTTATTTTGCCTTTTGTGCCAAGTACATTGTACAAATGCCAAAGGTGAGGCGTGTAAACCGTGCCTTTGCAAATCCCGCTTTTGAAAAGATTTGTAGCATTGTCTCGCCTTGCGGAAATGCTTCTATCGTTGTGGTGAGGTATTCGTAAGCACGCTTGTCCTTGGAGAGTAGTTTGCCATAAAAGGGCAAAAATGTGTGCGAATACATCTTAAATAACTGTCGCATGGGAAATGCCACTGGTTGTGTGAGTTCCACAATACTCACATGACCGCCAGGTTTCAATACTCTATGTATCTCTCTTAATCCCTGATCGAGGTCTTGAAAGTTGCGAATGCCAAAGGCAGCTGTGACAGCATCAAACGAATTTTCTTGAAAAGAGAGTGCTAAACAGTCTTCTTGTTGGAAAGAAATGACATGCGACAAGCCTGCTTTGGCAACCTTTTGCTCGCCAATCTTCATCATCCCCGTTGAAATGTCTGCGCCTATCAGCTTTCGAGGCTGTAATATCTGTGCCGCCATTATGGCAAAGTCGCCTGTACCTGTGGCTATATCTAACACGGTTTGTGGTGCAAATGGGCAGAGTTGTTGAATGGCTTTTTTGCGCCAACCCTTATCGATGTTCCAAGAGAGACGATGATTTAACGCATCGTAGGTAGGCGCAATGTGGTCAAACATCTGTGCCACTTGCTGTTTCTTTTCGCCTTCGGCGTGATAAGGCTTTATGTGTTCCTGTTCGTACATGCGTTGATAAGGATGAGTAGGTGGGGTTGTGGTGGATAAGCTGACCGATTGACAAGCTCATAGATAAGGAGAGAAATCGCCTCAAGTCTATGCGCAAATCAACGGGTCAGCTCATTTACGATTGAAGGAATCTATGCTTTGAGATATTCTTTCACATTACGTTCAATACGAGCAGCCAAGTCATCGTGTTCATCGGCCTTAACAAACTTTTCGCCTGTGATGTGTTCGTATAGTTCGATGTATCGTTCGCTTACGCTCTCGGCATATTCATCGGTAATCTCAGGCATCGTTTGTCCTGGTTCATTCATGAAGTTATGTTCGATGAGCCATTGACGAACAAACTCTTTAGACAATTGCTTCTGTGGTTCACCTTTCGCCAACTTCTCTTCATAGCCGTCGGCATAGAAGTATCTACTTGAATCAGGTGTATGAATTTCGTCAATGAGGTAAATCTTTCCGTCACGTTTTCCAAACTCGTATTTGGTATCTACCAAGATAAGTCCTTGTTTGGCTGCAATCTCTTGACCACGTGCAAAAAGTTTCCGAGTGTAGTCTTCGATGACCGCATAGTCTTCTGCTGAAACCAATCCTTGCTTGATAATCTCTTCTTTCGAGATATTCATGTCATGACCCTCATCAGCTTTTGTGGTAGGTGTTACGATAGGTTCGGGGAATCGTTCGTTCTCTTTCATCCCTTCGGGTAGTTTTACACCGCACAGTTCTCTGGCTCCTGCCTTGTATTCGCGCCATGCACTACCTGTGAGGATGCTACGAATAATCATTTCAACACGAAAGCCCTCACACTTGATACCTACCGTAACCATGGGGTCGGGAGTAGCAAGTTTCCAGTTGGGGCAAATGTCTTGTGTCAAATCTAAGAACTTGGCAGCTATTTGGTTCAATACCTGTCCCTTGAAAGGAATACCTTTCGGCAAAACAACATCGAATGCGGAAATCCTATCCGTAGCCACCATGACAATCTTGTCATCGTTGATGTCATACACATCACGTACTTTTCCGTGATAAACACTTTTTTGTCCATCAAAATGGAAATCAGTCTTTGTTAATGCTTTCATTGTTGTAAATTTTATCTTTAATCGGTTGATTTTCTTCATTCTCTTCTCTTCGCTGGTCGTATGCCTCGTAGGCATGAACGATACGCGTTACCAATTTGTGCCGCACAATATCTTTCTGTCCCAATTCTACCACAGAAATACCTTCTACGTTGTGTAGGATTTCTACCGCTTCTTTCAGTCCGCTCTTCTGATGTTTCGGCAGGTCTATTTGGGTAAGGTCGCCAGTTACAATCATTTTCGTATTCCATCCCATGCGAGTAAGGAACATTCTGATTTGGGCAGGCGTTGTATTCTGTGCTTCATCCAATATCACTACCGCATCGTTGAGCGTGCGTCCGCGCATAAAAGCGAGTGGGGCAATCTGGATGATGTTTTTCTCCAGCATGTCTTGTAGTTTCACTGCGGGTATCATGTCTTGCAGCGAATCATAGAGCGGCTGTAGGTAGGGGTCGATTTTATCTTTCATATCGCCTGGTAGGAAACCGAGTTTTTCGCCCGCTTCTACGGCAGGACGTGAAAGGATAATCTTTTTCGCTTGCTTTTCTTTCAAGGCTCTTACCGCTAAGGCGATGCTGAGATAGGTCTTACCTGTGCCAGCAGGCCCGATGGCAAATATCATGTCTGACTGATGATAGGCATCAATCAGTTGCTGTTGCTTTACGCTTCGGCTCTTGATAGGTCTGCCTGCAATGCTGTACACCACCACACCTTTCACCGCATCAGCTTTGGTCTTATGGTCGTGTACAATATCTAAGATATCTTCCTCCATAATGGCGTTGTACTTCACAATATGCTTTCGCATCAGTTCGATATCCTCTTCGACCTTTGCCATCTCTTCCTCGTCTCCCAAAATACGAATTACGTTGTCGCGAGCTACTATGCGTAGTTTTGGAAAAAGCGACTTTATCATTTGCAAATGACCGTTATTGACGCCATAAAATGCTACGGGGTCGATGTCTTCAAGAACAATATGCTTCTCTATCAATGTTGTAAGGTACTTTTAAGTGATACTTATATGGAGGTGTTCGTTGACCTTTTATATGATGATGCAAATGTACGAAAAAGATTACAGACTACCATTTTACCACTTGAGTTTTTTTTACTTACATGGATAAAAAGTCCATGAATTTTGTCGATTTGGTTTGTTGTCTCTTTCTCTGTTGCCCTTTTTCTTCATGGAGAAAATGTTCAGAGCAAGTTCTCGTCCATGCTCTTCACTTCCAGATGCAGCCTTTTGTTGGGTTGCTCCTTATTTTATATAATTATTACCATAAAGCATTAAAAAATATAAAAAACAGAAACAAATCCTAAATCTCATGATGTTTTTCGTAACTTTGTGCACCATACATCCAATTCAATGAAAATTTCAAAACAAAAATATCTTCAGGGTTTTGCCTTTGTTGTCGTCTTGTTAGGCATGGTGCGGTGTATCTTTCCACAGGTTGCAACCGACCGAAGTCAAGGCACGGCACAACTTTCCAATGCTCGCCAGCTCGACTCTGCCCAAGCCAGTCAGCAGACTAATCGACCTAACCCATCGAGTCCTGCCAACATGCCAACACAACGAGCCACGGCTTCTCGCTTCTTTCGTGCCGATGGGAGTGAGGTGAAAAATCGTATCTATAGTGTTTCCAATTTTTCCAAAGCCTTTCCCGACCAAAATGATGTGCAGTTGGCTTCGGCTACCCATTGGGGAGTTGAGCCTGTGACCAACCGCGAAGAGGCAGAAAGTCGCAAGGCAGAGTTGGTATATGTGGGTGCCAATCCATTTTTTTATGTTGACCGACTGAAGAGCAGCATTCCTTATTTGGTGCCGCATGCAGCCGTTTTGCTGCAAGACATTGGTAGTAACTTCTTTGATAGCTTACAAATAAAAGGCATTCCACTTCACAAGATTATCGTAACGAGCGTCATGCGCAGCAAAGCGGACGTAGAGAAACTCCAAGGACGGAATACGAATGCAAAATCCAACAGTTGTCATCTGTACGGTACAACCTTTGATGTAGCCTACAATCGTTATGTGACCGTGCAAGAACCTAACGGTCCGACACGGCGCAAGGTACGCAATGACAGTCTGAAATGGGTGCTTAGTGAGGTGCTTAATGATTTACGTCAGCAAAATCGCTGCCATGTGAAATATGAAGTTCATCAAGGGTGTTTTCATATTACGGTGAAGTAAATTGAGGACGAGTAAGTAGAAATATTGTCCTTCGGCTCATCACTTTTCCCTTCACTTTCTATTTCATTTCGTAAGGCTTTTGTGGAGGTAGCGGTTTTCCTTTTTCATCATAGCCATGTTCTCTCACCATCCAGCGTTGTTGAGAGCGTGGGGCACGAGGGTTGAGACATTTCACGGTCTGGCTTAAAACATAACCTTCTTTTGTCTTCTCTATCTTGAAACCACGACCAAGTTGTGTAAAATGTCGATTTTTAGAATCGATACGCCACAGTTCAAACCGCTGTTCTAACGCCCATCCCGTCTTTTCGCCCGTGTCTAAGACCACAAACATGTAGTCGCCACCATTACTAATAGACGTAGACACTACCTTCTTATAGGTGTGTTGATTAAAGTCTAATTCTTCGTTGATATTCAACACCACATCCAAACAAAATATTTTTTCGCCCTGAATGTAATACAAGCAATGGCGCTGGTTGTCGGTGTACTTCGCCAACACGGTAGCTCCTTGCGGCAAATGTCGTGCTGCCACCCGCACCCGATTGGCAATAGGAGTCTGAGCTGCCAAACAGGTACACATCATTAATATGAGATAGAGCGTCTTACTGCGCTTGGAGATGTTCACCATGCCTGCAAAGATACTTCATCTTACTGGGAAAAACAAAAAAACAAGAAAAAAGTCACACCATCTTTCATAACTTGTTAATTTGTACAAAGGCATGCGAGTAGTTGAAGTTTTTTTTATACATTTGCACTCCCGACTCAATCGTTCTTCTTGATAAAAACAGTACATGATATGGCAATACCCAAAACTAAAAAAACGACTCCGATAGATACTACCTATGCGCATGTTCAACCTCAAGCAACCGATGTTGAACGTGTAGTGTTAGGCGCATTGATGATTGACAAAGATGCCTTTTCGGTTGTTTCCGAACTTATTCGTCCAGAGACCTTTTACGACCCTAAACATCAGAAGATTTATCATGCTATCCAAACCCTTAACATGGATGAAAATCCTGTGGATATCATGACTGTTATAGACCAACTCAAGCGAGAGGGCACCCTTGACGAGATTGGTGGAGCGCCCTATGTATTAGAGTTGAGTTCGCAAGTGGCTTCGTCTGCCAATATTGAATATCATGCCAAGATTATTGCGCAGAAATCGTTGGCGCGCCAACTTATTTCGTATGCCAGCATGATAGAGACCAAAGCCTTTGATGAAACGCAAGATATTGCCGAATTAATGCAAGAAGCCGAAGGTAATCTCTTCACGCTTTCGCAAACCAACATGAAGAAGGATTACACCCAGATTGACCCCATCATTGCGCAAGCCACAGATATTTTGCAAAAAGCCTCTGCCAATACGGGCGACCTTACGGGCATTGCATCGGGCTTTACCAAATTAGATGAGATTACCAGCGGGTGGCAGAAATCGGATTTGGTGATTATCGCAGGACGTCCAGCCATGGGTAAAACGTCTTTTGCCCTGTCTATTGCAAAGAATATTGCAGTTGATTATAACGAACCCATTGCTTTCTTCTCTTTGGAAATGAACAACGTACAGTTGGTGAATCGTTTGATTTCAAATACTTGCGAGATATCGGGTAGCAAAATTTTGAGCGGTCAGTTGTCGGATGAGGAGTGGAAACGATTTGACGTCAAGGTACGCAATCTTACAGGTACACCTATTTATATAGACGACACTCCAGGGCTTAGTATCTTTGAACTGCGCACCAAAGCTCGTAGACTTGTGCGCGAAAAGGGGGTGAAGCTCATCATGATCGACTACCTACAGTTGATGAATGCCAACGGTATTCGTTTTGGTAACCGCCAAGAAGAGGTGTCTACCATCTCTCGCTCGCTCAAAGGATTGGCGAAAGAGTTGGACATTCCCGTATTGGCACTGTCTCAGTTGAGCCGTAATGTAGAGAACCGAGAGGGATTGGAAGGCAAGCGTCCACAGTTGAGCGACCTCCGTGAGTCGGGTGCTATTGAGCAAGATGCCGATATGGTGCTTTTTGTGCATCGCCCAGAATACTACCGCTTGTATGAAGATGCTAACGGAGTAGACCTGCGTGGCAAGGCACAAATCATCATCGCCAAACACCGTAAAGGAGCTACGGGTGACGTGCTGCTCAACTTCCGTGGCGAGTTTACTCGTTTTGAAAACGTAGACGATCGATATTCAATGCCTGTTCGCGAGGGAGGCGAGTTTGTGGAATCGCGCATGAACGACGGTTTTCCGCCACCACCTCCAGACGATACAACCCCTTTTAATGGAATGACGTCGGGGGAAAATCCCCCATTTTAAGAGCATACCACAGAGAGGAAAGGCCGCCTTGCAAAACCATAAAGGCGGCGACCAAAAGTTCTGAATTTACACTTCTATCGCACTTCTTTTTTCCACTTATTTTCCCCTCTTTATTAACTCCATGACTTAACGGGCTTATTTTCATGACTTACCAACCCTCACTCAACACTTCAAATGAATCGTTTTACTGAAATTCATAACTTATTGATAATAACATGCTTGTGCGTGTGTATTCATCTTTATTCTTTATCTATGTACGCACAAGACCATCAAACGCTCCGCAGTCAGCTCAAGGAAGCCACAGAGGTGTTGTCGCGCTATCCTGACAGTGTCGATTTGCGGTTGAAAAAGGCAGCTCTCAACCTTCAGTTGGAGCAATGGCAATATGCCAAAGATGAGTACGATCAAGTGTTGCGAAGTCATCCTGATGACATCGCAGGGCTGTATTATCGTGCTTATGCCAACCAACAGTTGGGAAGATATAATTTTGCACGGTTGGATTATGAAAATCTTTTGAAAGTGGTGCCCGGACATTTTTCGGCACAATTAGGCTTGGCACTGCTCAATCAGAAGGACAAGCATCATACCGAGGCGATGAATCAAATCAACCGTTTGGTGAATCAGTTTCCCGATAGTGCCGTCGCTTATGCCGCACGAGCTGGCATGGAGCAGGAGCAAGGCATGATAGAATTGGCGGTATATGACTATACCGAGGCTTTGAAACGGGATGCGGACAACTCAGATTATTTGCTCAATAGGGTAGAACTGTGGCTAAAATTGGGCAGAAAGCAACGGGCAAAAGCCGATTTGGACAGACTGGTAGAATTAGGTGTGCCACGCCCCGCATTGAAAAAGTGGTACCGACAACTGTAACAGTGAAGTGTGCTGATCATCAAACAGTGGTTCATAATGCCGACTTATTGTGAAATATAGTCTTTTCTTTTGTCCTATTATTTTACCAAAAATCGACCATCTAAAATCTTCAAAATAGAAAAAATCAATAGGCAAACCAACAACAAAATTGGGCTGATTTTAACAAAATAGATGTCTTTTCAAATTAGAAGATTGATTTAACGCTCTTGGAAACACTCTTTAAGGGTGTTATTCACATGCTTCAGCAGCCTTAAAGCATGCAAATTGTAGGCTTATCTCAATGCTTTAACCGCCAAAAAGCGGTAAAAATAGGATTGAATAGAGGAGCTGTAATCGTAACATCTTTAACATCAACGAATTATGAAAGTTGCTCATTTTTCGCATATTTGCGACCAACTTTGCTGTTGGTTGATTTTACGCGAGTTTTGAGAGGCACTTTGTAAAGAAAATTCAGCATTTATTATTCATTTATGAAGTGTATCACCAATTCTGCAAATGAGGTTTTTGGGGCATTTTTGTTGGTGATTTTGGTTGTAACAATATCATCCAACAAAGAAAGAACTGAGGTTTCTCCTTTTCGTAATCAACGTTGTGATTATCTATATTTTACAGAAAATGAGTAAATCAGGCGTTGAAAATAGGAACAACATGATAGACGATGTAGCTGTTGTAGAAGAAAATCGCTGATGCTGAATTTTAAGATGAAATGACACAGAATGTTGAAAACGATAAAGGTTGTCAGCTCTTAATTCCTACTTTATGACAGCTATATCTCCAAAAATATATCGCTTAAAACTCGCAGTTCTTATCCTTTTTTGTTATATTTGCATCAACACACTGGGAGAACAGTGGGGAAGTGAAACTTATAAAACGATACAAATTATGCAAAAAGAACGAATTATTTCGGCAACCATATTGGCTGTCAGCATTGTAATATTGGGCTTTGCACTCAAAGGAGGTATCGATAATTTTGTGAATAAAGACCACAAAGTGACGGTGAAAGGACTTTCCGAGCGTGAAGTAGAGGCGGACAAAGTGACCTGGCCTATCCTGTCTAAGGAGTTGGGCAACGACTTACCAGAGCTTTATGAGAAGATTGGACATACACAAGCCATTATTAAGAAATTCTTGTTGGACAACGGAATCTCCGAAAGTGAAATTAGTGTCAATGCGCCATCGGTCATTGATATGAATGCCAATCAGTATTCAAGCAATGAGTCGCGTTATCGCTATAACATCACCTCATCAATCACGGTGACCTCAAAAAAGGTGAAGTTGGTGAGACAAATTATTGCCAAGCAAGGCAATTTGTTGAAATTGGGTGTTGCCATTGTTGAAGGAGGATATGAAAATCCTGTGAAGTACGAATACGTGGCTTTCAGTTCGATGAAACCTAAGATGATGCAAGAAGCCATTGAGAATGCGGAGAAGACTGCACAACAGTTTGCGGAGAACAGTCATAGCAAGTTGAGCAAGATTGTAAGTGCCGACCAAGGACAGTTTTCTATTGAAGACCGCGATTCCAATACACCTTATATTAAGAAGGTTAGGGTGGTGACCACTATCACTTATTCGCTGAAAGATTAAGCATAGAGTTTGCATGCAATGCGCTGAAGGGCGCAGGTGTGCGTGTTTGGCAGTACTAAATAAATAGAAAAAGGTGCAGAAAGTGTGATTGCTTTCTGCACCTCTTTTTCATTTGTCAGCTTCATGAAGTCATTCACGATGATGACTTTATCAGTATGGTGTCGACCAGCGTTTACTGTACCTGAACATCTTTGCCAAACGGATTGAGAGCCAGTCGTGCCATTTTGAAATGCTGATGGCCAAAGGGGATGCCAATAATGGTGAGGTATAGACAGACGCCAAAAAAGACATGTGTTATACTAATCCAAATTCCAGCAAAGACAATCCATATCAAATTCATCACCGCGTTGAGACAACCGTTGCCTTCCGATGTGCTTACCACCTTAGAGCCAAAGGGCCAAAGGATGAAAAAGCCAATTTTCCAAGCCTGTCTTCCAAAGGGAATACCGACAATGGTCAGCATGAGAAGGCATCCTCCAAGGAAATATTGAAGGGCGGCTTCTACACCTCCAAAGATAAGCCAAAGGACGTTTCCAATCGTTTTCATATGTACAGATTATTTGTTTTTTAGCAAATCGCGAATCTCTTCGAGCAACGTCTCCTCTTTGGTTGGTGCTGGAGCAGCAGGCTCTTCTTTCACTTCTTCTTTTTTCTTAGAGAGCGAATTGATGCCCTTGATAGCCAAGAAGATACAGAAAGCAATAATCAGGAAGTTGACAACCTCTTGAATAAAATTACCATAGTTCAGCGTGACCGCTTCCATCGTTTTTCCATCCTCAGCTAATTTCTCACCCAGTTTGATGCTTAAATCGGTGAAATCGACCCGTCCCAAGGCAAAACCTAAGGGGGGCATAATGATGTCATTCACCAATGAGGTGACGATTTTACCGAAGGCACCGCCAACGATAACACCCACTGCCATGTCTATCACATTGCCACGCATGGCAAATTCTTTGAATTCATTTAAAAATTTACTCATAGTCAATTATATTTTGAATCATATCACATTAAAAAATCTCATTTTTCTGTCTTAAGTAGTCATTATGCAATGTACAAGTGACAGAATGACTTATAAACCTTTCTTTTTTAAGAAATTTAAGACTAATTGCCACTGCAAATATAGAAAAAAAATGTAACTTTGCGGTTGAAAAGAAGAAAATGTTTCAGGAACGACGTCTTTTTTCGATCTACATGTAAAGTAGTAAGGTAAATTAAGATTTTGTTCAATAGCAATAAAAAATATTTATTTTTTAACCCTTTAATAAAAAGAAAGTAAAATGATTAAGATTGGTATTAACGGATTTGGCCGTATTGGTCGTTTCGTATTCCGCGCTTCTTTGGAAGAGGCAAATGCTAAAGACGTAGTAGTAGTAGGTATTAATGACCTTTGCCCAGTAGATTACTTGGCTTATATGCTGAAATATGACACCATGCACGGTCAATTCGATGGCACTATCGAAGCTGACGTAGAAAAATCTCAATTGATAGTAAACGGAAATGTTATCCGTGTAACAGCAGAACGCAACCCAGCTGACTTGAAATGGAACGAGATTGGTGCTGAATACGTAGTTGAGTCTACTGGTTTGTTCTTGACCAAAGAGAAATCACAGGCACACATCGACGCAGGTGCAAAATATGTAGTAATGTCTGCTCCTTCTAAGGACGACACTCCTATGTTTGTTTGCGGTGTTAACCACGATAAATACGTAAAGGGTACACAGTTTGTATCTAACGCATCTTGCACCACCAACTGTTTGGCTCCTATCGCAAAGGTATTGAACGACAAGTTTGGTATCACCGATGGTTTGATGACTACTGTACACTCTACAACAGCTACACAAAAGACTGTTGACGGTCCTTCAATGAAAGACTGGCGTGGTGGTCGTGCTGCTTCTGGCAACATCATTCCTTCTTCTACAGGTGCTGCAAAGGCTGTAGGTAAGGTTATTCCTGAGTTGAACGGTAAGTTGACTGGTATGTCAATGCGTGTTCCTACTTTGGATGTTTCTGTAGTAGACTTGACTGTAAACTTGGCTAAGCCAGCGAAGTACGAAGAAATTTGCAAGGCAATGAAGGAAGCTTCTGAAGGCGAGTTGAAGGGTATCCTTGGCTACACCGAAGAGGCTGTTGTTTCATCTGACTTCTTGGGCGATGCTCGTACCTCTATCTTCGACGCTAAGGCAGGTATTGCTTTGACCGATACCTTCGTTAAGGTTGTTTCTTGGTATGACAACGAGATTGGTTACTCTCACAAGGTTGTTGAACTAATCAAGCACATGGCTAAGGTGAATGGCTAATTAAAAATAGTCGTTTTACGATAAATATGCCGTTCGATTTCTGTCGAACGGCTTTTTTTTATTATATTTGTAGCGTGAAGTTGTTAACGATCTTAGGTCCTACGGCCAGTGGAAAGACTGCCTTTGCTGCCCAGCTTGCTGTTAAGATGGGAGGCGAAATCATTAGTGCGGACAGTCGGCAAGTGTACCGTGGAATGGATATTGGCACGGGAAAAGACTTAGCAGATTACGAAGTACATGGGTACAGCGTTCCTTATCATTTGATAGACATTGTCAATGCTGGAGAAAAATATAACCTCTTTCAATATCAACAGGATTTTCATGTCGCTTATCAAGACATCGTGAACAGAGGGCGACAGCCTATCTTGTGTGGAGGAACAGGACTATATATAGAAGCTGTGCTGAAAGGGTATGCACTTTCGCCAGTTCCTCAAAACCCTGAATTGCGCAACAGCTTGGAAGGATGTTCGTTGGAAGAACTCACCGAGCGACTCACTCGGTTGAAAGCACAGAACAACTCAACGATGCACAACCGTTCAGACGTGGATACAGCACAGCGTGCCATTCGTGCCATTGAGATTGAAACGTACAATAAAGAGCATCCTCTTGAGAATCGAAGCCTTCCTCCCATAGAGACTTGTATCATAGGGTTAGATATAGATCGCGAAAGCAGAAGAGCAAAGATTACTAACCGACTGAAACAACGGCTCAAAGAAGGAATGGTAGAAGAGATACAAGGATTGTTGGCAAGAGGAATACTTGCTAACGATTTGATATACTATGGGTTGGAATACAAATATGTAACCGAATATATAATAGGTGAGCTGTCGTACGATGACATGTTTCAACGTCTCGAAATCGCGATACATCAGTTTGCTAAACGGCAGATGACATGGTTTCGAGGCATGGAACGCAGAGGATTTAAGATTCATTGGATAGACGCTTTGTTACCTACTCCAGAGAAAATAAAACAAGTACAACAGATATATGGCAATTGACAACAATCGATGGGGCATCTTATATTGTCCAAAAACAAACGCTTTCAGACCACAAAAGCGCTGGGAAAAGATAGAGAAATATCTGAAGGAACAGCAAGTGGCTTATGACTATGTGCAAAGCGAAAGTGCAAGTAGTGTGCAGCGACTCATCAAAATGTTCATCAACAGTGGCTACAAAACCATTATTGTGGTGGGGGGAGACTCTGCCTTGAATGATACGGTGAACTGTTTGATGCAGGTAGATGCAGAGACACGTAACCAAATTGTGTTGGGATTGATACCCAATGGGCTAATGAACGACTTTGCACACTTTTGGGGAATAGAGGAAGATGATGAAGAAAAGCTCGTCAAAGCGTTCAAACGCCGTAGGGTGAAGAAGATAGACATGGGCTGTATCCGTTACACCAATACGGAAGGGGATGCGTGTCGACGCTATTTCCTGAACTGCATAAACATTGGATATGTGGCTGCTATCATGAATTTGCGACGAAAAATGAACCATATCTTTGGTTCGCGTGCCTTGTCTTTCTTGTTTTCGTTTGGCTTGTTACTCTTCCAGCGTTTAGATTATAAGATGCACTTAAAAATCAACACCGATGTCATCAAACGCAAAGTGATGACCGTTTGTGTGGGCAATGCCTTGGGGTATGGGCAAACACCTAATGCAGTGCCTTACAATGGACTATTGGATGTGTCGATTGTCTATCATCCAGAGATGACGCAACTCTTTGAGGGCATTTATCTGTTCTTGCGTGGAAAGTTCCTGAATCACCGCAGTGTACATCCTTATCGGACGAAGAAAGTTGAAGTGTTTGCAGCCAAACGCGCTATGGTGGGCATTGATGGACGACTCATGAAAACGCCAGTCAATAAGTTTACTATCTCGATTGCCCCAGATGTCATCAACTTCTTGCTACCTGATTAGAACAAAAAAAGGAAAGAAAAGACAAAAAACATAGGAATTGTTTCATATTTACTAAAAAAATGAGTAACTTTGAAAGCGCATGATAGGAATCTCTAATTAAATATAAGAGGTGCCGCATGAAACGTTAAATCTATAAAAAAACATAAATTACACACTAATATAGGCCTATGAGTTACATTAAGTTTGAAAAGGCCCTGATGACGAATTTGGACTATTCGCTCCAAAGAGAAATACTGCGTACCAATCGATCGGGAGCTTATGCGTGTTCAACGATTGTAGATTGTAATACCAGAAAGTATCATGGACTGCTGACCGTTCCAATTCCTGATATCGATGAAGACAACCATGTCTTGTTATCTTCGTTGGATGTAACCGTTATACAGCACGGTGCAGAATTTAATTTAGGTCTTCATAAATATCAGGGAAATCATTTCAGCCCAAAGGGTCACAAATATATTCGACAGTTTAATTGCGATAAAGTTCCTACGACGATATATCGAGTGGGAGGTGTCTTACTGAAAAAAGAAGTGGTGTTTCAGTACTACGAAGATAGGATTCTGATTTGTTACACATTGTTGGATGCACATTCATCAACGACACTCAGGTTCAAACCCTTCTTAGCTTTTCGAAGTGTGCGACAGTTTACACATGAAAATGCAACGGCAAGTCGTGCCTACGATGAAGTACCTAATGGCATAAAAACTTGTATGTATGCAGGTTACCCCGATTTGTACATGCAGTTCTCTAAGAAGAATGAGTTTGTTTTTCAACCCGATTGGTATCGTGGAGTAGAATATCCTAAAGAACAGGAACGTGGCTATGCGTCGAATGAGGATTTATACGTACCCGGATATTTCGAGATGGGAATTACAAAAGGGGAGAGTGTAGTCTTTGCAGCTTCTACTTCTTCGAGTGATACCACAAAGATGTTATCTGTTTTTACACAAGAAGTAGAATCTCGAAGTCCTCGTAATAACTTTTTTCATTGTTTGGTGAATGCGGCTCATCAGTTTCATATTCGAGCCTCCGAAGATGAACGCTACCTCATTGCCGGCTATCCTTGGTTCAAATGTCGTGCTCGTGACACCTTTATAGCTTTGCCAGGATTGACGCTGTCTATCGAGGAAAACGACTATTTTGAGAAAGTAATGAAGACCGCCCTTCAAGGTTTACAAGAATTTATGCAAGGAGAGCCCCTCTCTGTTAAAATCTATGAGATAGACCAACCCGATGTATTGCTGTGGGCGATATGGGCGATTCAGCAATATGGAAAGTCGGAAGGATTAGAGAAATGTTTATCGCTGTATGGAGAGACAGTACATCAGATCATTGAATTTATTATCAACGGTCGCCATCCAAATCTCAGTTTGCAATCCAATGGATTGTTGAAAACGAATGGTAAAGATAGACCTGTGACTTGGATGAACTCTACTGTGAATGGACGCCCCGTGATTCCACGGACGGGATATATCGTTGAATTTAATGCTTTGTGGTACAATGCCCTGAAATATGTATCGGCGCTGTGCCTTGCAGCTCATGATCAGGAGGCTGCTAACCACTATGAGTCGATGGCAGAGAAATGTGGAGAAGCATTTGTTCAGACTTTTTATAATGATTGTGGCTATCTCTTCGATTATGTGGATGAGGGCTACCAAGACAAGAGTGTTAGGCCAAATATGGTTTTCGCTGTAGCTTTTGATTATTCACCTTTGACGCAACAACAGAAGAAAAGTGTGTTAGATATTTGTACCAGAGAGTTGCTAACGCCGAAGGGACTGCGTTCCCTTTCGCCGAAGAGTGTGGGATATAATCCAATGTATTTCGGTCCACAAACACAACGTGACTATGCCTATCATCAAGGAACAGCGTGGCCATGGTTAGGTGGCTTCTATATGGAAGCAAATTTGAAGCTCTACAAACGAACTCGTTTGAGCTTTATTGAGCGTCAGATGGTGGGATATGAAGATGAAATGATACGCCATTGCTTGGGTACAATTCCAGAGTTGTTTGATGGAAATCCGCCCTTTAGTGGTCGTGGTGCCATCTCGTATGCCATTAATGTGGCTGAGATTCTGCGGGCACTTGAGTTATTGGAAAAGTATAAATATTAAAAAAGGAGGACGAACAGATGAAAGTATTAATGTTTGGATGGGAGTATCCTCCTCATATCTTAGGTGGTTTAGGCACTGCAAGCTTTGGTATTACGGAAGGTCTGCATGCGCAAGGCGACATGGACATCACCTTCTGCTTACCCAAACCTTGGGGCGATGAAGACCAATCGAATGCCCATATTCTGGCAATGAACAATGTGCCTGTGGTATGGCATGATGTAGATTACGACTATGTCAAAGGAAGAATAGGAGCGATTACCAGTCCTGAGGAGTATTATCAGCTACGTGACCATATTTATGCTGATTTCAGTTACATGCAAGTGAATGATTTAGGATGCATAGAGTTCTCTGGAAGATATCCTGATAATTTACATGAAGAAATCAACAACTATTCTATTGTGGCAGGTGTGGTGGCACGTTCAAGGGATTTCGATATTATCCACGCACACGATTGGCTTACTTATCCTGCAGGAATCCATGCTAAGCAGGTGAGTGGCAAACCGCTCTGCATCCATGTGCATGCTACAGACTTTGACCGTAGTAGAGGAAAAGTCAATCCCACTGTGTATGGCATTGAGAAAAATGGGATGGACTATGCGGACTGTATTATGTGCGTGAGTGAACTGACTCGACAAACCGTTATTCATCAATATCATCAAGATCCACGCAAATGTTTTACGGTGCACAACGCTGTCTATCCACTTCGACAAGAGTTGGAAGATATTCCACGACCTAATCATGAAGGAAAAGAGAAGGTGGTGACATTCTTAGGACGTTTGACGATGCAGAAAGGTCCCGAGTATTTTGTGGAAGCTGCTAACATGGTGTTGCATCGTACGCATAACATCAGGTTTTGTATGGCTGGGGCGGGCGACATGATGGACCAGATGATTTACTTAGCTGCAAAGCGTGGTATTGCCGACCGTTTTCACTTTCCCGGCTTCATGCGTGGCAAACAAGTCTACGAATGCCTGAAAGCCTCTGATGTATATGTGATGCCATCTGTTAGCGAACCATTTGGTATCTCGCCACTCGAGGCGATGCAATGTGGCACGCCCTCCATCATTTCCAAGCAAAGTGGATGTGCAGAAATATTGCACAATTGTATCAAGGTAGACTACTGGGACATCAATGCTTTGGCAGATGCCATGTATTCTATTTGTCACAATGAAAGCTTGTTCAAATATCTTCAAGAAGAAGGCAAGCGAGAAGTTGACCAGATTACTTGGGAAAAAGTAGGATTGTGGATTCGAGAACTTTACGAACGCACGATGGGATGGCGATAAGTTCTATCCAATAGAAAAGATATTCATCAGTATAAATGAAAAACTCATTAGATCATGAAAACAATTTGTCTTTATTTCGAGATACACCAAAACATACAACTGAAACGTTATCGCTTTTTTGATATTGGTACCGATCATTACTATTATGACGACTACGAGAATGAGCGTATGATGACCGAGATTGCAGAAAAGTCTTATATGCCAGCTTTGAACACCTTGTTAGACATGATTCATTCAAGCGATAAGTACTTCAAGGTAGCATTCTCTGTGTCGGGGGTGGCAATGGAACAAATGGAAATCCACGCCCCACAGGTATTGGAAAAGTTGCAAGAGCTGAATGAAACAGGCTGTGTGGAATTCTTGGCAGAACCCTATTCGCATGGATTGGCATCTTTAGCCAATGAAGAAAGTTTTGCAGAAGAAGTGAAACGGCAATGTCAGAAGATGCACGAATACTTTGGACAATATCCTAAAGTCCTGCGTAACTCATCGCTTATTTATAGTGACGATATTGGATTGCAAGTAGCAAATATGGGCTTTGAGGGCATGTTGACAGAGGGAGCGAAGCACGTATTGGGCTGGAAGTCTCCTCATTACCTTTATCATTGTGCCTTGGCACCCCAACTCAAGTTGCTGTTAAGAGATGTTGGTATGAGTGATGACATTTCGCTACGTTTCAACAACAGAGACTGGCCAGGCTATCCGTTGTTTGCCGATCATTATATAGATCGCATTGCGAATCTACCTGAACGTGAGCAAGTGGTCAATATCTTTATGAACTTGTCGGCTATTGGAATTGCACAACCTCTGAACTCCAATATCTTAGAGTTCTTCAAAGCGTTGCCAGCCTGCGCCAAGGAAAAGAAAATCACTTTTTCTACACCGAGTGAGATATGCGCCAATATCAATACTGTTGATGCGTTAGACGTGCCTGATACATTGAGTTGGTATGATGAAGAACGTGATGTAAGTACTTGGTTGGGAAATCCCATGCAGCGTGAAGCTTTTAACAAGCTCTACAGTGTTGCCGATAGGGTTCGCATTGCCAACGATCCACGTATTAACCAAGACTGGGATTATCTACAGGCGAGCAACAACTTTAGGTTTATGACCACAAAATCATCTGCTGTAGGTTTCAATCGTGGCATTTATAGCAGTGCTTTTGATGCCTTTACCAATTATATGAATATCTTAGGAGATTTTATCAATCGCGTAAATACTTTGTATCCTGAGGATATTGATAATGAAGAGTTGAACTCTCTACTCACTACGATAAAAAATCAAGGCGAGGAGATTGTGATGAAAGAGAAAGAAATATTGCGGTTGCAAAACAAGATAGAGAAGATTGAGAAAGAGAGTGGTAAGTTGCGTGCCAAGTTGGAAGATAAAGAGAAAACAACCAACGACAAGTCAGCCACTACTAAAGTAGAAGAGAAATAATGCTATTTGCAATCGGGCATCTATAGAATGCTTACTTCAAGAAAATAGCCAGTTGAGAAGAAAATGCTTTTCAACTGGCTACTTTGTTTTTATAGGTGTGAGCAATGCTCCGCTAACTTTATTTTATTTTGTAAGAAAGTCCAATGGTGCCGTACACGGGGTAAAGCGTTTGCTCTATGGTTTTGAATGAACTTTTATGGATGCCAGTCAGACCCCAATTCACATCAGCGTACAGTCCGATGCGGCGATATACATGGAAATCAACACCCGTCACAATACCGAACTGAAAGTTGCGCATGTCCGAAGAAAAGTCATAGTCGCCGCGCGTTCCCAGATCATTGCCTAATTCTATTTTTGCGCCAGTAGGGGAGCCAACACGCAAATAACCATTGTAAGCGTTGCCCGTAAACGATTTGGTAAGCAGATACGAGCCATACACTCCAGCACGTAAATTGATACGGGGATGAACGTGATAACTTACTTGCACGGGAAGTGTCACCATCCATTGCCGTACCTCGGTGTGTACATATCCAGTAAACATGCCTTCCATGGCACTTTGACCTTGTACCATTGCCAGATGATAATTTTTAACCCTGGCATCCACCAACATATCCTTGTTTTCAAAACGAAGACCTGAACTCCATGACCAACTTTCGTTGATGGCTTGCGTTCCATCCAATTCAAATACCGAGTTGTTGGGCATCTTATAGCCTTCCAATGAACGAATAGAAGCGGGTAACCCAAAGGGCGCAGTACCCCCTAAATTATATCCTATTCGTGCAGTTACTTCTAATTGATGCCACCAAGATTCTGCCAAACAGGACAGGGAAGTAAATACACTCAAAACAGTGGCTAAAATAATTTGTTTCTTCTTCATCTTTTATTACTCCTCTGTAGTACAAATGATACGAATATCGTCAATACATAGTTCGCTCCCAATGGCACCTTCAAACTTGGCACCATCACGACTTGATGAGAAAACAATCGCCAAACTATATCCTCTATTCTCTACGATATTCTCATCAATGGGTTGACGATATAGGAAAGATATGTCAAAAGGTGTCCATTCAGAGGTCGTTTTTATATTCTCCATTTGGGCAATAGCTACAATATGTTCACTGGTTAGGATATTGTTACCATCGAGAACTATCTTTTTAGATTTTCTCTCGCCTTCGCCCTCAGCTACGGTGTTACGATAGAGTACGGCGTATATTGCGGCTTGGTCGGTGCGATCTTTCAAAATCTTTTGTTGCTGATTCTGAAAGTTTTTGCCGGGTTGATATTTGTACCAGCCTGTAAACTTGATAGGCTTTTTGTCGAATGGAATACCAAACTGGGTTGCTTTGTTAGGATCTACCAACGATTGTCCAGCATCGAATTTACCAAAAAACATATTTCCTGCAGCGGTAGGTTTACCAAACATAGCTCCCAAAGGTCCTGTACTGCAAGTTGTCAGTCGAACATAAGCGCCGTGGTGTCCACCTTCTGAAACTGGTACACTGGGATATTCATCTGCCGGTTTGTCGCCCGCAGCAATACTGAAGGCAATGTTACCCGTTGCCCAATAATCGGTCTCCTTTCCATTTTCGTCAAAGTCATACCACAAATAGAACTTTTTGTCGTTAGGTTCTATTCTGAAATATTCAAAATCAAAGTGAATGGTATCCTTCACCGTTTGCGAAGTTGGGATAAAACTAACCTTGTATCGTCTGCTCCATTGTTTATCTTCCGAAGTTACAGTGTATGTAACGGAGCCTTTGCTAAAGTCGTGTGTGCTTCCGTTTGCAGGTTGTATGGTTGCCCCTTCTGTTATCTTGAATAGGGGAGCAATCGCTTTCAAATCTGCTTTACGTCTTACCTTAAAATTAATGATACTATCTCCTGACAACACATCAATTTGTCGTTCTGTTTCATTAAAAAACATCTCTTGCAATTGATTGTCAGCAATTCTCACTGCTAAAATGTCGCATTCGGCATTCAGAGGTTCTTCTTTGAAGCACGATACCAACAGGCTACACACGGCAACCAAGCATAAATTGCGATAAAATTTCATTGATATAACACTTTATTATTTCGTTGCAAAGTTAAAGCATAATTTTGGATGGCACAAACGAAATGTTCAAATTATAGCCTTTTCTATTCCAAACGGTACCAATTGAAGCAAGATACAAGCACACTGCTCTTTCTTTTGAAGCACGATATTTTTACGACAAACAACACCAACCCAACTGTATTTGAAGCGTTGTTAGTATGCTGTATGGAAGGTGAATAATTGCTGAATTTTCTTTACAAAGTGCCTCTCAAAACTCGCGTAAAATCAACCAACAGCAAAGTTGGTCGTAAATACGCTAAAAATGAGCAACTTTCATAATTCATTGATATTGAACAAATTACGACTATACTATTTCGTTACTTGCCGATTTTTAGCCTTTTTTGTCCGCTAAAGCATTGTTCTAAACCAACTATTTGCATGCTTTAATGCCGCTGAAGCATGCGAATAACACCTCTAATACATGTTTCCAAGCGCATTAACTCAGTGTTCTAACGTTTTGATTGGGTTATTTTGCTAAAATCAGCGCATTTTTGTCGGTCGTTTGCCTATTAAATTTTTCTATTTTGAAGATTTTCAATGGTCGATTTTTAGTAAAATAACAGGACAAACACGTATCGTCATTTTACCAAAAATGCTGAGCTTTTTTATTGAATGAGTGGTGATACAGACTAACATTTGAGTTGCTTCTTCGTATCTCTCAACAATATAAAGCCCAATTAAATATCGCTGTTGCGCATGGGTCTTGGTAGAGACGTGAGGAGGACTTTCCATTGCTTGTTCCGATAACATAAGTGTATTTGGAAAGAAGCCTTATCCATCATCTTTCCCGATTTCCCAATCGAATCAAGCAACATTACGTTTTTTACTTTTACAACTACTGTGGCTGTTGTGTCTCCCGCTTGATAGTTAATATCTTCGAGTTGATGTGAAGCTCCTTCGTCTTGAGCTTTAAGCAAATCAATGTCTTCTTGTGTGATTTGCGAACCTGCATACTCAATCCATTTCTTTGATTCGGGAGTGCAATAGGGCAAAGCCTCGTTCAGTTGCCAATTAAAGAAAGTTGCTGCAAAACCATTGACAGCCTCTTTGAGTTGGGGTTCATCTTTATGCAATGAACAGGCTGTAATCAGCAAGCCACTGACGCATACGCACATACTGAAAATGATTAACTTTACTTTCATTCCTTTCGCTTTCCTTAATCATGGCAAAGATAGCTAAAAATTTGCGCATATCGTTTGATTTTAATACTTTTGTAACTTCAAATTTATATTCATGTTGCAATTTATATGCATGGGAAGCGGTAGCAGCGGCAACTGTTATTGTTTGTTTACAGAAAACGATGGACTGATGATTGATGCTGGCTTAGGCGTCCGAACATTGAAGCGATCGTTCAAGGAAAACGGGCTATCTCTTTCCCATATTCGTCATATTATTATCACTCACGATCACGCCGACCATATCAAATCGGTGGGTTCGTTGAGTCACGAATTTTCGCTGCCCGTCTATGCGACAGCCAAGGTACACGACGGTATTGAGCGAAACTTTTGTGTTCGAAACAAGGTAGCCCCCAACTTGAAGCGATGTTTCACCAAGCAAGTACCACTTCAGGTGGGTGATTTCTTGGTAACACCTTTCCATGTGCCACACGACAGTTGTGACAGTGTGGGCTATCGAATTAGTTGCCAGGGAATTATCTTTGTTCTGATGACCGATGTAGGTCATATTACTGACGAGATGAAAGAATTCATTGCAGAAGCCAATTACTTAGTCATTGAAGCCAATCATGATGAAGATATGTTGGCACAAGGACCTTATCCTGCACACCTGAAAGCCAGAATAGCCAGTCAAACAGGTCATTTACCAAATAGTGAATGTGGAAGAGCTTTGGCAGAAAACATGACGGAGGAGTTGCGACACGTTTGGCTGTGCCACTTGAGCGAAGAGAATAATCATCCCGAATTGGCTCGTAAAACGGTGGAACAAATTCTGCGTTCGTATGGCATTGTGGCAGGAACGGATGTCCAATTAGATATCTTGAAGCGAAAATCCCCCAGCTTGTTGTACCAGCTTTAATTGTTGGTGCGGCTGTTCGCAAGGATAGTTTCTGTTGATAGTTCTGGATGCGATAAGAAGTTTTGTTCAAAGAAAAACTGCTATGCTATCATTTCTGTTTGTAACATCATGATAGGTAGCAGGATATATCCTTGCAGACAGGTAAAACAACTATCCCTGTCTGTCCTTCTGTTGGCTTTTGGGAGTCATTCACCGATGGAGTTTACTCAGCAGCCATTGAAGATTTCAACGGATTCCAACCTTGTGCTTTCAAGGCAAATTCTTGGTTGTCTCGAGTGACCAGCTGCGCTCCAAGGTTGGCGTGGGTAATATGTCCAATCAGTTTGATGCCTTCCAAGGCTTGTATTTTTTCATGGTCACCAATGGGTACGGTAAACAACAATTCGTAATCCTCCCCGCCATTGAGAGCGCAGGTTGTGACGTTTAGGTTGAGTTCTTCTGCCATCACCGCTGTTTGGTAGTCAATGGGTAGATTCTTTTCATAGATTCTGCAACCGCAATTGCTTTCTTTGCAGATGTGCAACAACTCGCTGCTCAAGCCGTCAGAGATATCAATCATGGCTGTTGGGTGGATGTGTGCAGCTCGTAAGGTTTCAATAATGTCACCTCTGGCTTCGGTTTGTAGTTGGCGTTGCAGCAAATATTCTTTTCCTGCGAAGTCGGGTTGAAAGTTTCCGAGGCTGTTCAAGTCATGGGTGAGTTTTGTGACAAGCGCTTGATTCTTTTGCTCTTTGGCTTTGCTAATTTTCGTACGTATTTCGTCTACCTGTTTGTAGTACACCGACTTTTCACGCTCCAGCAACATCAATCCCATATAGGCAGCCCCCAAATCACCGCTCACACAAATCAAATCAGTGTCTTTCGCACCATTTCGATAAACAATCTCCTCTGGCTTTGCTTCACCGATGCAAGTGATGGAGATGGCTACTCCTGTTCGAGAAGAGGTCGTATCTCCTCCGACAATGTCTACTTTCCACTTGTTGCAAGCCATGCGCAAACCATTATAAAAGGCTTCGATATCTTCTACACTGAAACGCTTGTCAATGGCTAAGCTAACCAACATTTGCCTTGGCGTGCCATTCATGGCAAACACATCACTGATATTTACCATTGCTGCTTTGTACCCAAGATGTTGTAAGTCAATGTAAGTGAGGTCGAAATGTACTCCCTCCATTAGCATATCTGTAGTGGTAAGCACTTCACTGTGGGGATAGTGCATGACAGCACAATCGTCACCCACACCTGTCAGGGTTGAACTGTTTTGTAGTTGAATGTCTTTTGTGAGTTGTTCTATAAGTCCAAATTCGCCTAATTTAGAAATTGCAGTCATGTAATAATGATTTGTGTGTAAATAAGTGGTTGTTCTGAATGAACAAAATTATCTTTTTGTGATATGAAATGTAAAACGGAGATGCGCTAAAACTTCGAGGAACATGGCGCATAATAGTCACCATTTTTAACAGATGGTGTGCCTTCGTTCCCCGATAGTTTCAACTGTGGCGGCAGTGCTTAGCTGCGCTTGATAATTTCTCTCATGATTTCGGTCATCAGCGGTTGTGCCTTGTTTGCAGCCTCTTGCACCTCTTCGTGAGACACTTCTACAGGCTTTCCCTCAATGCCCAGGTCAGTGATGATGCTCATGCCGAAGACCTTGATGCCGCAATGGCGTGCTACAATCACTTCGGGTACGGTACTCATACCTACAGCATCGCTGCCCAAGCGGTGGTACATAGCATATTCGGCAGGGGTTTCAAACGTAGGTCCTTGTACACCCACATAGACGCCATGAACCACTCGGATGTTCTTTTCTTTTGCAATGTCGTCAGCTAATTGGCGTAGACTTTTATCGTAAGCCTCGTGCATGTCGGGGAAACGTGGACCTGTGGGGAAGTTCTTTCCATGCAAAGGATGTTCAGGGAAGAAGTTGATATGATCGTCAATAATCATCAAATCGCCAATTTGAAATGAAGGATTCATACCTCCTGACGCATTAGAAACAAATAATGTTTCAATGCCCAATTCGTACATTACTCTTTCGGGGAAGGTTACTTCCTTCATGTCATATCCTTCGTAGTAATGAAATCTTCCTTGCATTGCCATGATATCCTTGCCACCTAATTTACCAAAAATCAATTTACCCGAATGACCTTCAACAGTTGATACGGGGAAATTAGGGATGTCTTGATAAGAAAATTCGTAACTATCTGTTATCTCGGAAGCTAATTGTCCCAGGCCTGTTCCCAGGATGATTGCTGTCTTTGGACTTGTCGTCATCCTTTCCTTTAACCAGGATGCTGTTTCTTGAATTTTTTTGTACATAGCTAATAATTTTATGGTTGAATGCTTCCTCGCTGTCTAAGAGGAATCTAATCTGTATCGGTAGAATGTGTAAGGCTGCCTTTACCTCATCCGTCATACCTTCGATGCCTGTCAAACGACTGGCATCTTTTTCTGTGGTAATGATGATTTTGGGCGCCTCCATCTGTGCAAATGTGTCGTTCAAGTGCATGATGTCGTTGGAGGTGAAGCGGTGATGGTCGGCAAAAGCCATTGGAAGAATGCGCTTACAGTATTTTTTGAGGTCTTCCTTCATGTGCTGAGGCGAAGCGATACCTGTGAGCAACAGTACATTTTGTTGTTTGAGCGACCGTAAGGAACATTCTTTTTCCGTGTTGAATGATTTTAACTTTCCGTATTCTAAGGCAGTAAAAAATAACGACTGGAAAGGGTAGAGGTTAAGATTCTTTGTGAGAACCCTAAATTCCATAGGTTTCAAATCCTTTGGACATTTGGTAACAATAACAATGTCGGCACGGTCTTTGGCAGATAGTGGTTCACGAAGTCTGCCCGCAGGTAAGAGTTCATCATTCATGATGAAGCGATGATAGTCTACCAACAGGATGTTGATACCAGGCTTTACATATCGGTGCTGATAAGCATCATCCAGCAAAATCACATCAACATCTTGTGTCTCTTCATCTGTTGTCAGGTGTGCTATCCCATTTCTTCTATTCTTGTCAACAGCAATATAGATATGTGGGAACTTACGTTTCATTTGAAACGGTTCATCACCAATTTCCTGCATGGGAGTAGCTTCATGAGCAAGTACATAGCCCTTGCTCTGGCGTTTGTATCCACGAGACAGCACAGCAACTTTCACCAAGTCACCCAAGAGGCGCACCAAATATTCCACATGAGGCGTCTTGCCTGTTCCACCAACAGTGATATTGCCCACGGAGATAATGGGAATATCGTATGCCTGTTGTTTGAGAATGCCCATTTCAAACATTTGATTACGCACTCTCACCCCTAAACCATAGAGCCAGCTTAGCGGATAGAGCCATTCGTTAATCTTAATGTAATCTCCTTCGGTTCTCATTCAAAATAGATTAGGATGCTTTCTTGTAAAATTGTCTATGACAGTTGTTTGCCTCACAGGCGTTACCAATGTGAGTACCCTGACGAATTACTTTATCTGATGTTTAGATAAAAAGGAATTCTGGCTTGTACCATGTTTTGTTGGTTCATGGTTTTCAGTAGTGTAAACGGTTCGTAATAGTCGCCCAATGCGGTGCGCATTTGTTCGTCTAAGTAGTTTCCACCGCCAGTCATCTTAAACAATTGTTCCAACCAATCGTCTCCTTCGGGATAATTGGATGTATGATATTTGTCTATCTTCGCCAACTTAGCAGCCTTAGCGATAGCCTTATCAAGTCCTCCCAACTCGTCTACAAGTTTGATTTTCAACGCATCTTGTCCTAAAAATACATGTCCTTGGGCAATCTCTTCCACTTGGTTAATGCTCATCTTTCTGCCATCTGCCACTCTTTTGCGGAACAAATTGTACCCTCTGTCAATGTAACGTGTCAAGTATCCTATTTCTTCTTCGTTCATGGGGCGTGCATTTGAACCCATCAAAGCGTTGCGGTTGGTTTTTACCTCATCAAACTTAATGCCTAATTTTTGCGTCAATAGCTGACTTCTATCGGGTATCATGCCAAAGATGCCTATACTGCCAGTCAGCGTAGTGGGCTGAGCTACAATCCAGTTGGCGTTGCAACTCATGTAATAACCACCCGAGGCAGCCATTCCACCCATGGACACTACGACTGGTTTCTTCTTTTTCAGTTCCGCAATTTGGTGCCACATCTGCTCTGACGCATATGCACTACCACCGCCGGAATTGATTCTCAGCACCACTGCCTTGACGTCATCATCGTCTGCAAGTGCTTCCAAGTCTTTGCAAACAGCAGGTCCCACAATGGCGTGCTGACCACCAAAGATGCCACCAGTAATAGGGTTATCAACGATGTTTCCATACGCATAGTAGACAGCTATCTCATCACCATCGCTCTTTTCCTTGACATTCTTCATCTCGGCAATACTCACTTGGTTAATGGGGTCGTCCATATCCAAATCAAAAGTCTTCTTCACTTCCTTCTTCACTTCATCGGTATAGAGAAGACCGTCCACCAGTTTTGCAGAAACATAATCCTTAGGATTGTTAAAAGTGATGAGACTATCGGCGTATTCATTCAGTTTGTCGACACTAATCTTGCGGCTCTGGCTCACCGCTTGACATACGTTTGCCCACAGACCGTTGATATATGCTTGTGTTTGTTCGCGATTCGGCTCGCTCATCTTGTCTGCCGTGAAGCTTTCGGTAGCACTCTTGTATTTGCCCACTTTGATGACTTGAAAGCGGATGCCAAACTTTGCGAGCAAGTCCTTTAGGAACATTGGCTCTGCTCCGATGCCATGCCAGTCTATCATACCTTGCGGATTAAGAAAGACCTTATCGGCAACTGAGGCAATGTAGTAGTTGCCTTGTGAGTAACTGTCTGCATAGGCAACAATCTTCTTACCGCTCTTCTTGAAATCGAGTAGGGCATTTCGAATCTCCTGCCTACTGGCATAATCAGCAACGAACATACCTGATTCGATATAAATCCCTTTGATTTTGTCCGTTTCCTTGGCTTTCTTGATAGCGGAGAGTATCTCGTCTAAGCCTAAACTTCCGAAAGAATCTTGTGCAAAAAGTCCAAATACATTGTCGTCACTTTGCTCCTGCAGGGTGCCCGAAAGGTTGAGAACCAAAACACTGTTCTTACTTACATTTTGTGTGGCCTGTGTGGATGTTATCATTCCGATAATGCTCATCACGCCTAAAATGGCAAGGATAAGACCAACTGCAAATATTCCCACAATAGTGGCTCCTACATACTTGAAAAATTCTTTCATAAGTTGAAAATTATAGTTACTGATGCAAATATAGTTAATTTTATTCAGTATGTCATGTAAAACTACTTTTTTTTGCGCAATCTATCGTACATTTGTGGAGATGAAAAAGGTTATTGTCATGGGTGCCTCGTCAGGTATGGGGCAAGCGTTAGCCACCTTGTTGTATAAAGATGGTTGGAAGGTTGGCGTTGCAGCACGCCGTATCGAAGAAATGGAACAATGGAAGTTGGCACAACAGCAGTTAAATCCATCAACTACTACCAAGGATGGACAGGATAATGAAAGAATCCTCACGGCCCAAATAGATGTTTGTGCACCAGAAGCTCCGCAAGCATTGCTCGATTTGATACATCGTATGGGTGGAATTGATCTTTATATTCATGCTTCAGGGATAGGTAGACAAAATCCTGAATTGCAAGAAGATATAGAACTAAACACGGTAGAAACCAACGGTGTAGGATTCACTCGGATGATTGGTACTATCTATCGTTACATGGCAGTCAATGGAGGAGGACAAATAGCTGTCATTTCTTCTATTGCTGGTGTGAAGGGTTTGGGTGCTGCTCCAGCGTATAGTGCAACCAAAGCCTTACAAAATACTTATGTTCAGGCTTTGGAACAACTGGCAAATAATAAAAGTCTAAGGATACATTTTACCGATCTTCGTCCGGGATTTGTGGACACCGCATTGCTAAAAGGTGGTGACTATCCTATGATGATGAACCCACAATTGGTGGCTCGCCACATGTTGAAGGCTATCTATCGCAAACGACATGTTTGCATCATCGATTGGAAATGGCGCATTTTAGTAAGTCTATGGCATTGCCTGCCACGTTGTGTTTGGCGACACTTTAGACTGGTGAAGTAGCTCACTATTATGACTTTGAGGAATAAACGTCTCGAAATCTCTCTCTTACTCACTCGCTTATTTAGAAACACCACATCACTTATAATTATAAATGATGTGGTGTTTTGCAAATAAGTGTATGCCGACTTACAGATGATGAATCGTGTATTGCAATTGATCTCCTAAGCCAATGGTGTATCCTTGCGAAGTAAACACCACACGGTTAAACGTGTCAGCAATCAAAAAGATTGGGAGTTGACGTGCATCCTTCAGTTTCATTTGGTTAACAATTTGCTTCTTGATACTGCCAGAAGCGTCAATTCCGAAGATAGTTCTCTTGGGTAATTGTCCAAATTCGTTAGCCTTAAACTTCTTGGCATCTTCTTCCGACTCAAAAAGAAGCACGAAAGGACGGTTCCAACGATCAAATTCTGCCTTTAATTTAGCAATATCTCTTAGGGCATGGTTAGTGGGTTCTTGTCCGACGCCAATGATACCAAGCACATAATATCCTCTGCCTGTCTGTGAAAGAAGGCTCACTTCCTCATGGTTGAGTGTGAATTTTGATTCGCTGTCAAAATTTCCTATCACACTGATTTCTGTGGTTGAGGTGCGCAAATGCAAATCAAGCGTTGTCGTTTGGTTCTTTTTAATATTAAAAATCTGATAAGTGGCTTTTACATTTCCGCTTGCCATACGAGTGCCACTCACAAGGATATAAGTTCCTTCATCTAACTTCGTACCGTTTTCAAAGGTGCTTTTCCAAGTGGTTCCACCTCCCATATCAACCTGTCCTTCCTCAAAATTGAGCAGCGTTGGAACACCATTCTCTATCTTACTAATGGTGAAATGCGTGTAATATTTAGGATTTTCCAAATATGTGGAAGGCTGATAGTTGAGTTTTAGTACCCCTTGTGGAGCGGTAACCTGTTGTTTCGCTTCAAAATCAACATCTACCCAAGTCTCATGGGTGCGATATTGAACCTTGGAAGTAACCACATCTTTGCGAGCTTGAATATTGAGACTGCGTGCCAAGTCGACAAAAAAGATGTCGCGTGAGCGAGTGTCAGTCAGTCTCGATTGCCATACACCCATCGGCGTTTGTGCAATGCGCAGAGCCGTTTTGTCGGGATTGATGCGGATATTCTTCTGTACCCATTCTACCAGCAATGCGGGATTTTGTTGATATCTTTCGATGGTAGCGGCATCGAAGACTTGTTGCAGTTGCTGTTTGAAAGGTCGTATTATCATTTCGTTCTCCACTCTTGGACAGAGTTGGTCGCTCTTTGCATTGAAATGGTCTTCGAGTATCTCCATGGGCATGTCGCGCAAATCCTTGTCACTCAATGTGCGAAGCAATGCCAATGCCCTCTCTTTTTGTAGAATGTGTTTTTTGTAAAACGCCTCAATTGTTTTCCAATTGCCACGAGCTGTTACCAAGAATTTAGAAATCTCATCATCCTTGGTTGGTTGATAGAATGTTGCTTCGTATGCCTTCCGTAGACTGTCTTCTGTTGTAAGCCGCTTTTTGTTATGAGCAATCATCTCTTCTGTGAGGGTAGGTAGCACGGCTTGCTCTGTTGGAGGTACGATATCGAGCGAATCGAGTGCGAAAGTCATTTGTTGACAATCGGTTGAAGCATGGCGTTTCAGTACTATCTTGACATGTCGGTCTTTGCCAAACGAAGCCTTGGCGAAACCATAATGCCCGTTTTTGGATGCCCATATCAATAAGTCTCCTTTACCTGCGGTAAGAAAAGTTTGCCCTTTTTCATCCGAATATTTGGTGACTGCGGTATAAAACTCGGCATAATTGTAAATTTTGAACTCCACTTTGGCATGATTTACAGGGCGTTGTTGCTCATCGACAATGGTAAAATCGACACGTGCTGTCTTCGCATAATTGTCGATAAGGTTGATTTCTGTGAAGTTTGAAGTACGCAACACCACCTCTTCAGGACCGTGATAATCGCCAAAAACTCGGGTGTGCATCAGCATTGCCCGTGATGCAGGAGCGTTGAACCAGCCAAGGTTGAGGACGGGTTCTGGTTCGCATGCACCCAAAAAGTACCATTTTCCATCTGCCCAAGCTTCTACCCAAGCATGGTTGTCATCTGTGTGTGCCCAGCGTGGGGTGTACACCTGACGGGCAGGAATACCTACGGCACGCAAGGCAGCAACGGTAAACGTACTCTCTTCTCCGCAGCGTCCTTGCGCATTTTTCATGCAAGCGAGTGGCGAAAGAGTGCGCCCATCAGACGGCGTATAGGTTACATGTTCGTGACACCAGTGGTTCACTTCGAGTATAGCCTCTTGCATACTCATCCCTTTTATTCTGTCTTTCAAGACGTGATAGAATATTTTTCTCGAATCGTCCAAGTTCTCATTGTTCACTCTCAACGGCAATACAAAGTGGCGAAACAATAAGTCGGGAACAGTAGCTCCCCATGGCATCTCTTTTTTTATCTGAAAAGTGGTTCGGATATTGTCCAAATAAAACGCTGTGGGGTAGTCGGTGACGTCTGCCACAGGCATGTAAGCGTACAAAAACTGGAGTGCTTGTAGCTCTGTGTCATTCACATTCAGTCCTTTAATATCAAAGAATTGGTTTCCGATGATTTGCATTCTGTCTTTGAAAACCAATGCTGCTTGGTTTTGTGCCTGATTGTTTTCTTGCTGCAAAGTGGCATTCGCAAATTGACAGCAAAGGAGTGTCAGTACGACAAGTAGGTATTTTTTCATGTCAAAAAAGATTTAGGTGGTGGGTTCCAAGAGTGCGAGTATCGTATTTCTTACTCGGTCTTCAGAAGTAATTTCGATATAACTATCATCGTTGTTGGTGCTTCCCATGTGGAGATTTGGGTTGGTAAAAGTCATCAAGCTATTGACTCTCTTGCGAGCAGAAAAATGAAATTCTTTGATATTTGTTTCGTTTGCTATCCGGTAAATATTCTCTTCGTTCACTCCGCTACCTGCCATCAGTCGGATTCTTCCCTGTGCCTTGAGCTGGAGTTCGCGCAACAATTCCATTCCCTCTTCCGCAGTAGGCTGCAAACCCGAAGTGAGTATGCGGTCAAAACCTAAGTTGATGATTTGTTCCAAAGCTTGAAAAGGGTCCTTACAGCGATCAAAGGCTCGATGAAACGTTGTAGACATCCCCTTGCAATGCGTAAGGAGTTTGCGACACAATGCCTCGTCAACCAATCCTTCTTCGGTGAGACAACCAAATACAACACCGTCAACGCCTAACTCCTTACAAATATATAGGTCTTCTATCATGCGTTCAATCTCAATGGGCGAATAGAGGAAATCACCCCCACGAGGGCGGATAATCACATGAAGACGGGTGGACTTCAGGATTTTTCGAGCCACCTTTATCTCTCCATAAGATGGGGTAGTGCCTCCTTCAGGAATGCTTGCGCAGAGTTCTACACGATGTGCTCCGCCTTCTTGTGCTGCCAAACAACTGTCAACACCATTGGCACAAACTTCAAATTGATAATCTTGCTGGTTCATATTCGATAAAAAAAGAAACATCTACAAACTCACATACGGAATTTGTAGATGTCGTTGGTTATTCAACAGGTATCTTCTCGATGCGACGAACATGGCGCCCACCTTCAAATTCTGTGTTGAAAAATTCATCTAAGACTTGCCATGCCGTTTCTTTGTCCATGTATCGACCCGGCAACACCAATACATTGGCGTCGTTGTGCATTCTGGTCATGTGGGCAATCTCGGGTTGCCATACCAATGCTGCACGTATTCCCTGATGTTTGTTGAGGGTCATGCTCATGCCTTCACCCGAGCCACAGACTCCTATCCCTGGGTAGACATCGCCTTTCTCTACCGCTGACGCCAACGCATGGGCATATTCGGGATAGTCGCAAGAAGCTTCAGAATGGGTGCCGAAGTCTTGGTAGGCAATGCCTTTCTCATTGAGATATTCTTTAATAATCTCCTTTAATCCGAAGCCCGCATGGTCACTGGCGAGTCCAACTTTCTTAATATTCATGACAACTTACTTTGCTAAAAAATCTTTCACTTGTTTGTAAACGTTTTCTGCCGTAAAGCCTAACTTCTCATCCAATACCTTATAAGGTGCAGAGTAGCCAAAGCTTTCCAGTCCAAAGACCTTACCGTTGGCTCCTACCAACCCTTCCAAAGTAACAGGAAGTCCTGCTGTCAAGCCAAAAATCTTGGCATTCTTGGGCAAAATCTCATTTTGATATTCGCAGCTTTGTTGACGGAAAAGCCCCTCAGAAGGCACACTTACAATTCGAACTTTCACACCCTCTTTTCTCAAGAGTTGTGCTCCAGCCACCAAAGTAGACACCTCTGAACCGCTGGCTAACAAGATAACATCGAACTTTTCATCGCTACCAGCCACGAAATATGCGCCCTTCCTTGCCTCTTGGTAGGGAGTTCCTTCGGGTAAGTTCTCGATGTTTTGACGTGAGAAGATAAGTGCTGTTGGAGTTTCCATGTTCTCCATAGCCATCTGCCAACATACCGTAGTCTCTTCAACATCAGCAGGTCGGAATACACGGACAGCGTCTTTTCCACTGTGGTTTTTGAGTTTTTCCATTAACCTTATTTGGGCTTCTTGTTCAACGGGCTCATGTGTAGGACCGTCTTCGCCCACACGGAACGCATCATGACTCCAAATAAATTTGATTGGAACTTCCATCAATGCCGCCATACGAATGGCAGGCTTCATGTAGTCAGAAAAGACGAAGAACGTACCACACGCAGGAATTACTCCTCCATGTAGATACATACCGATGCACATACAAGCCATAGTCAGCTCACTGACACCTGCTTGGAAGAATGCACCACTGAAGTCGCCTTTCACCATGCTTTGTGTTTTCTTCAAAAAACCATCGGTCTTATCCGAATTTGACAGGTCTGCGGACGAACAAACCATATTCGGCACTTGTTCAGCCAAAAGGCTTAGGCATGCAGATGAGGCGTTGCGGGTGGCTGCACCAGCTTTCTGAGTAAGACTACTCCAGTCTACTTTCGGTGCATTTCCCGAGAACCACTCCTTCATTTGGGTGGCTTTTTCTGGATGTTGAGCCTTCCATTGGTCTTCTGCAGCATGACGTTGCGCAACAATTTTACGCAGTTCCTCTGCACGATTGTCATACAATGCTTGCACATCTTCGGCAATGGCAAAGGGATGATGGATGTCACCACCTAAGTTTTCAATCGTGTTTTTGTAAGCATCTCCGCCTAAAGGTGCGCCATGTGTCTTGACATTGCGCTCATAACTACTACCGTCGGCTTGTAATGCCCCTTTTCCCATAATGGTATTACCGATGATGAGCGTAGGACGTTCTTTCTCTTGAAGTGCCTTATCCAGTGCCTGACGAATTTCAGCTACATCGTTGCCGTCGATAGTAATGACGTTCCAGCCCCATGACTCATATTTCATCGCTGTGTTTTCAGCAGTTACGGCATTGCATTCTGTGGACAGTTGAATGTCATTAGAGTCATAGAACATTATCAGATTGTTAAGACCTAAGGCTCCTGCCAAGCGTCCTGTGCCTTGTGATATTTCTTCTTGAATACCCCCATCGGATATGTAAGCATAAATTTTATGCTGCATCATGACCGAGCCTAACTTTGTTTCTAAGAACTTTTCAGCAACGGCAGCACCTGCAGCAAATGTGTGTCCCTGTCCAAGTGGACCCGAAGTATTCTCTATCCCTCTTGTCACATCTCGCTCTGGATGACCTGTTGTAGGCGAACCCCACTGTCTGAAATTCTTGAGGTCATCAATAGAAAACTTGCCTTGGAGTGCCAAAGTCGCATAAAGCATGGGTGACATGTGTCCGGGATCTAAATAAAAACGGTCGCGCCCTGCCCATGTGGCATCATCTGGATCGTATATTAAATACTCCGAAAACAAAACATTGATAAAGTCGGCACCGCCCATGGCACCACCGGGATGACCAGAGTTTGCCTTTTCTACCATAGACACAGCAAGCGTTCGTATGTTGTCAGCCGCACGTGTCATTAACTGAATGTCGTTCATATGATTGATGTTATGATGTTGATGTTCTTGTAAATAGTACTTAGTGGTTATGTGAAGGAACGGCAAGGATACGAATGATGCTTACCGTTCTTTTTGCAAAGATAGCATTTTGTACTGACATAGGCAACGAAAGCGATGCGTTTTTATCCATAATTTTCGGTATGGAATGTTTCTACCACCTATATTATATTCGTTTCTCGCACCTTGATAAGAGTGGTGCATCATCTACATCTCTAAGGATTGACATTAAAATAATTTTTAAGCGATGTTCCTTTTTATGATTTATATTGCTTATATTTGCAATGAAATAACTTTGATGAATGACAATATGAATCAATCACACAACCATTTAGTAATTATGGCAGGCGGTGTAGGGAGTCGCTTTTGGCCGATGAGTACAGCGGAAAAGCCCAAGCAGTTCATTGATGTGTTAGGCGTTGGCAAGTCGCTCTTACAACTTACCTTGGAGCGTTTCAAGGATATCTGCCCGTTGGATCACGTTTGGATTGTCACTAACAAGAAATATGTGCTTACCGTTCAAGAACAACTTCCCATGGTTCCAGCTCAAAATATCTTGCAAGAACCGATGCGTCGCAACACTGCGCCTTGTATTGCTTATGTGAGTTGGCGAATCAAAGCCATTGATCCAAGTGCCAATATCGTAGTTGCACCGAGCGATCATATTGTAACGGATGTTTTTGAGCTTCAACGTATTATTAAGTCTACGTTAAAGTTTGCCAGCGAAACGGATGCAATCATTACCTTAGGGATGAAACCTCACTATCCTGAGACAGGCTACGGATATATTCAAGCCGACCTGTCAACGAGTTCCTTGCGCAATAAGGAGATTTTCAGAGTGGATAAGTTTCGTGAAAAACCCGATTTGCAAACCGCCCAAACGTATATTCAGCAGAACAATTATTTTTGGAATGCGGGAATTTTTATCTGGAATGTGAAGACCATTATCAATGCCTTTCGAGTTTATGTTCCAGCCATTGCCAATATTTTTGAAAGCATGATGAGCGTCTACGGTACTGCGAAGGAGCAAGAAGTGATAGACGCTCGTTATGGCGAATGTGAGAATATCTCTATCGACTACGCCATTATGGAGAAGGCAGAGGAGATATTTGTCTGTCCTGCGAACTTCGGTTGGAGCGACTTAGGTACATGGAGCTCGCTGTTGGCTCATACCAATAAGGATTTGTATGGCAATGGTATCATTGGTCAAAATATTTTCTTATACGATACCAACCGCTGCATCGTGCACGCTACACAATCTAAAAAGGTGGTCATTCAGGGACTTAACGATTATATCGTTGTTGAAAAAGATGGCGTCTTGTTGATTTGCAAGTTAAGTGAAGAGCAACGAATCAAACAATTCTCGGAAGAGTAAGCGCAACAAAGGCAAGAGAGGGTAGAGGCGTGTGCGTTGCATCGCAGTACCGAAAGCATCAAATTAAAAAGAGCTTTTGGCGAATTATTATGGGTGCAAAGTTATGAATTATTTTAACAAAGGCACTTCCAAAACTTCCATATTTGTAAGCGAATGACTATTTGGTCAGAAATATTCAAGTTTTGAGGCATGTTTTATAAGTCTCTGACTAATAATAACTTGTCTTTATTTAGTGGTGAAAAAGCTCATCAAGTAGGTGGTTGCAGCATTGATATAACCTTGAAAAGTGGCTCTTTTTCGTCTATTTTGGCTGTTCATCCAGCCATTTAAGGCAGTTATCTCATGATAATAGTGGTGCTATTCACATGGGTTAAGGGTACAACTCCATTATGATAAGCTCGTTGTTATCATGACTTAAGGAAATAATGCGTTTAGAAAGCGGATTTTTGGCTTTACTATTTTTCTATTTTGCAACTGCTGAAGTGTTAAAAAACAGTACTTTTATTTTACATTTATGCCCATTTTTCTATCCCTGTTTCTTCGTCATTCCATCACCCTCGCTTTTGTTTTAGAAATTGTGTGAATGGAGTTATGGACAAAGGAGGTAGAAAATCATAAAAGTATGGAAAATAAAAAAAGGCAACGGTCTTCACAGACGATCGCCTCTAATCTTCAATAGGTATTAGTCCTTTAAGGTAAAAAGATTGTTTTCAGGATAACAGTTGCAAAGTTAGCGTTTTTTTTAATTCCTCCAAATGTTTTTCCATGTTTTTTTTACAATATAAAATTGTGTACCCACACAGTGAGAATTATCGGTTATTTTTTCCAAAAATCTTTATTTTCTTGTCATGTATCAAGAGAAGTGGAGCGTGTACTCATCACAATTCACACTTTTTTGAACTGTCCGTTTTTTTGATTTTGGATAGCTTTCATCAATGAATCTTCACCCTGACCTTCAAACACCGTTATCCTTATATATAATAATAGGTGTATAGACGAAATGACGGTTTTTGGGAAGTGTTGTTAGATAGTGGCTTCCACATCCAGATGTCGTAATAATGCTTAAATTAGTGATTTTTTTTGCTTCTAAGCGATTTTATTCAAAAAAAAATCGTACTTTAGCACATGATTACAACGCCACAAAACGCCGCTAAGCGAATTAAAATGCCCTTGTAGGCAATTTCGTGGTAAAAAATAACGTTAGAAAATAAGAAAGTACACGATAGAAGTGCTGTGATTATCGCAATAGTTGACTTCTACATTATGGATATAATAAAACTTTAGTATTAGAGAATGGACGAAAATCAAACAGTCGATCACGACAGGATTATTAAGATTAACATAGAGGAAGAGATGAAATCTTCCTACATAGATTATTCGATGTCTGTCATTGTAGCACGTGCCTTGCCAGATGTTCGGGATGGATTTAAGCCTGTACATCGCCGTATATTGTACGGAATGTTAGGCATCGGCAACACCAGTGACAAGCCCTATAAGAAATGTGCGCGCGTAGTGGGCGAGGTACTGGGTAAGTATCACCCCCACGGAGACAGTTCGGTGTACGGCGCTTTGGTGCGTTTGGCGCAAGATTGGAACATGCGTTACACACTTGTAGACGGTCAAGGAAACTTTGGTAGTGTTGACGGAGACTCCGCAGCTGCCATGCGTTATACAGAATGTCGATTGGCAAAGATGGGCGAGCATATCATGGATGACTTGGACAAAGACACCGTGGATATGGCTAACAACTTTGATGATACGTTGGTGGAACCCACTGTAATGCCTACAAAGATACCTAACCTGCTGGTAAACGGTGGTAACGGTATTGCTGTGGGTATGGCTACGAACATGCCAACGCATAACCTGCGTGAAGTAATAGATGGTTGTTGCGCTTATATCGACAACCCTGACATCGACTTGGAAGAGCTGATGCAATATATCCAAGCACCTGACTTTCCTACAGGAGGTTATATCTATGGATTACAGGGTGTTAAGGATGCGTACGAAACAGGACGTGGACGCATCATACTTCGTGCCAAAGCAGAGATAGAAAGTGATGAGAGTCATGATAAAATTGTTGTCACCGAGATACCTTATGGCGTTAATAAGCAACAGCTGATTGAGTACATCGCTAACTTGGTGAAAGAAGGCAAGCTGGACGGTATCGCCAATGCAAATGACGAATCGGGACGCCAAGGTATGCGTATCGTGATTGATGTCAAGCGTGATGCCAATGCCAATGTGATTTTGAACAAGCTCTTCAAGATGACAGCCTTGCAAAGTTCGTTCTCGGTGAATAACATCGCTTTGGTGAATGGACGTCCGCGTTTGCTAAGTCTGAAAGAGTGTGTGAAGTATTTTGTGGAGCATCGTCATGATGTAACCATTCGTCGAACCAAATTCGAACTGAAGAAAGCACAAGACAGAGCACACATCCTCAAGGGTCTGATTATTGCTTGCGACAACATTGACGAAGTAGTACACATCATTCGAGGCAGTAAGACGCCAGCCGAGGCACAAACCAATTTGGAGAAACGCTTTGACTTGGATGAGTTGCAGAGCAAGGCTATTGTTGATATGCGCTTGTCGCAGTTAACAGGTTTGCGTTTGGAACAGTTGCATGCAGAGTTCGAGGAGTTGGAGAAACTCATTGCTTACTTGGAGAATATCTTGTCCGATCCTGAACTATGTAAAAAGGTAATGAAGGACGAACTCAATGAGGTGAAGGAAAAGTATGGCGACGACCGTCGTACAAAAATTATTCCTGATGAGCATGAGTTCAATGCCGAAGACTTCTATCCCAATGACCCTGTCGTGATAACGGTGAGCCACTTGGGATATATCAAGCGAACACCACTGTCCGACTTCCGTGAGCAGGCTCGTGGCGGTGTAGGGTCAAAGGGCGCTACTCATCGCAATGCCGACTTTACAGAGTTTATCTACCCAGCCACGATGCATCAAACCATGTTGTTCTTCACTAAGAAAGGACGTTGCTACTGGTTGAAGTGTTATAACATCCCTGAAGGAACAAAGGACTCGAAGGGTCGTGCTATTCAAAATTTATTGAATATAGAAAGCGACGAGGCTATCAATGCCATCTTGAGATTACGTGGGTTGGACGATGAAGAGTTCATCAATTCGCACTACGTAGTGTTCGCCACAAAGAATGGAACTGTGAAGAAGACTTGCTTAGAGGCTTACTCACGTCCACGTACCAACGGTGTGATTGCTATCAATATTGCCGAGGGCGATGAAGTGGTAGATGTGCGGTTGACCAACGGTGAGAACGAACTGATTATGGCAAACCGTAATGGTAGGGCTGTAAGATTTGATGAGCGAACCATTCGTGTCATGGGAAGAACAGCCACTGGTGTACGCGGTATGCGCCTTGACGACGGCGACGATGCGGTGATTGGCATGATAGTTGTTGATGATCCTATTAACGAGACAGTGATGGTTGTCAGCGAAAATGGATACGGTAAACGTACTTTAGTAGAAGATTATCGCAAGACCAATCGTGGTGGTAAGGGTGTGAAGACCATGAGCATCACCGACAAGACTGGACGTTTGGTAGCTATAAAGAATGTGACCGATGACAACGATTTGATGATTATCAACAAAAGCGGTATCACCATTCGCTTGTCTGTTGCAGAATGTAGAGTGATGGGTAGAGCAACACAGGGGGTTCGCTTAATCAATCTCTCTAAGAAAAATGATATCATTGCTAGTGTGTGTCGCACGATGAGTTCGGAATTAGAAGCTTCTTTTGAAGAAGATAACCGTTCAGAGTGGGATAAAACACAAGATGAAGAAAATGAATCGAGACCGTCAGAGCCTGCTGAAGACCAGGAAGGCCATGCGCCTTTAGTGGATTTTGATGATATCGAAGACGAAAATGATAGTGATAGTTAAATTAAAAATAAATTTTAAAAATGTAAGAATATGAAAAAATTAATGTTCTTAGCAGCCATGGCTTTAGGAGTCTCAACGGCATTTGCCGCTGATAGTGACGCATTGAAAGCCATCCTGTCCGCAAAAACATTTGTTGAGGCAGAAAGTTTGATTAAATCAAATTTATCTCAATTGACAAGTAATGAAGAGAAAGCAAAGGCTTACAACAAGTTGGTAGACCTTGCGATGGAAAAAGTAAACAAGGAGCAAGAAATCATTGAGAAGAACATGCTCGCAGAACAACTGAAGAAAGGGGACACACAACCTTATGATACAGTTGGTTACTATGATGCAGTGTACGCTGCCATTACAGCTGGTGTCGAAGCGGATAAATACGACATGATGCCAAATGCGAAAGGAAAAGTGAGACCTAAGTTTCATAAAAACAATCAGACGCGTTTATTTAATATCCGTCCACAACTGATCAATGGGGGACAAGAGGCAAGTAAGAAGAACGACAATCAGAGTGCAATGAAAAACTTTGGTTTGTATGTAAGTTCGTCTGAAGCCGATTTATTCAAGGATGTAGCCAACAAACCAGCTTACGACCAGTATTTAGGTGAAGTGGCTCGTGTGGCTGCCGTTTATGCTTATCAGAATAAAAAAGTAGATTTGGCACATCAATATGTGGATGTAGCTCTCAAGGATACAGCACAGGACACACATAAAGAGGCTTTGAACCTGAAATCATACTTGATTACGCAAGGTTTGACTTCTAATGCCGACTCGCTGAAAGCAATTGAGAGTTTGAAACAGCTCTATGTACAAGAAAATGGTAGTGACCAAGTTTTCGGTTCTTTGAGTGCCATGTACAGTAATATGAACAAGAAAGAGGAACTGAATCAGCTTATCTCTGAGAAGCTTCAGAAAGATCCTAATAACTTTATGGCATTGGCAATGAAAGCACAGTCAGCCATGAATGCAGGTCAATGGGATGAGGCGATTGCTGGTTATAAAAAGGCAATTGCTATCAATGAGAAGGATGCGCTCGTACTCACCTATTTAGGTTTCTGTATCAACTCAAAAGCGCAGGCACTTAACACGTCACAAGAGCAAAAGAGTTTGTACACAGAATCAATGGGATATTTAGAGAAAGCACGTGACTTAGACCCAAATAAAGAACGTGCCAACTGGAGTTATCCGTTATATCAGTGCTACTACACGCTTTACGGAGCTGACGATAGCCGAACAAAAGAAATGGAAAAGATGGTGAAGTAAGTTCAATCTTTTTCATCAAAGAATAACAGGAGGTATATGCAAAGATATATCTCCTGTTTTTTTTGGTTATCAAAACATGTGCTGCATTTGCTTCGGTATCAGCTCATGTCATGCGCAATTTCAATGAAAGAGCCGTGAGGATTGGGGCATAAAAGAGTCGGTGAACTTATTCTGAACCGCCCTTAAACCCAAATCGGTCATTAGAAAAAGCTTCTTGTCATTTTCTAATGACCGCCATTAGAAAAACAGCATTGTATAT
>NZ_QFFX01000020.1:0-50506 GCF_023522295.1 Prevotella sp. TCVGH
TTCTAGTTAAACAAACGAAGAAATAAAGTTATATAAACTTAAATATCAGAGAGTTATACATTATTCAGTAAACACTATTTAATTTTATATCGTATGAGAAAGAAATTTTTAAGTACGCTGCTAATGGGAGCTTTAGTAACAGCTTCTATGAGTACGTTTACATCTTGTAAGGACTACGATGATGACATCAACAATCTGCAAACACAGATTGATGCATTGACTCCACTCAAGACTGTAAAAACAGAATTGCAGAGTGAACTCGCCAACTTGCAGAAGCAGTTGGAAGCCAAAGATGCACAACTGCAAGAGTCTATTACCAAGCTGCAGACAGCTGATGCAGATCAGGCAAAGCAGATTACCAAGCTTGCTGCTGATGTATCTGGCTTAGAGGCACGTGTAAAGACAGCTGAAGAAGCTTTAGCTAAAGTAAACGAAGCCTTGAAAGGTAAGGCAAGCGAAGCTGACCTGAAAGAATTGGCTGGAAAGGTAGCTGCTGTAGAAAGCAGTCTTGTTGAGCCTTTGAAACAAATCAAAGAACTGAAGGCTGGTCTTGACGACGTGCAGACAGCGCAAGAGGGTATCAAGTCTGATATTCAAGAGCAAAAAGATGCTCTTGAAGGCTACAAGACTCGTTTAGAGGCTCTTGAGAAGCAAGGCTTGTCAGAGTCTGACATCAAGAAGATTTATGACAAGATCGAAGAGGCTACGAAAGCTTTGGATAAGAAATTGTCTGAAGAAATCGCCCAGCTCAAGGCTGATGCTAAGTCATTGTCTGATAAGATTGATGCGGTAAGTACAAACGTTAACGTGTTGAACGTATTGCTGCCTACAGAGCTTCGCAGTATCGTCTTCGCTCCGGATTCATATTACTGGGGTATCGAGGCTGCCAAGATTCAAACCTTGAAGTTTAACGCTTACACGCTGTCTCCTGTTGCTTGGAACGTGAAAGAAACCAAGGGTTATGACAAGGCTGAGCGTTATGAAGCAAAGGATGGTTCAAGAGTGCTTGCTTTTGTAGCAAACTACCACATGAATCCTTCAACAGCTGTTATAGATCCAGCTGCTGCTAAGGTTAATGTTCTCTCTGGCGATAAGGAGTATGAGAATACTCGTGCTGCTGCTGAAGCTGGCCTGTCTGTTGCAAGCTGGAATGTTGAAGGCGGCATGTTAAAGGTTAACTTGGACGTAACAAATCCTGAAAAGATTAAGTCTGTTAAGGAAAACGAAATGGTTACAGTCTTTGCTACACAGGTGACACTTCCTGGTATGGCCTTGAATAAGGATCAAAACTTGGCTGAAAGAACCATTACCTCTGATTATGCTACTTTATATGCTGAGTCTATTTCTGACCTGAAGTTGGCTCACCGTGCAGGAGACGATGTTCCTTTCTTAGGTGTTGAAAGTCCTAATAAGTCTGTACTGGGTGGTCTTGACAAAGATCACAAACATCACCAGCTCTTGATGCAGCATGCATTTGAAGCAGCTGTAAGTGGCAAGTTCGGTCCTCAGGATTCTGTTAACTACAATGAGACTTTGGATCTTCGCAAGCTTGTAGAAGTACATTATAAGAATGCAAAGGGTGTCACCAGATTGATGACAGCCGATGAGCTGGAAGCTAATGGCATGAAGTATAAGTTCGAGATTACCGCACTTTACTTAGGATCTAACGAGACTTCTGAGTCTGCTCACGCTGCTATCAATCCTAAAGACGGTTACACATTCCGTCCACAGATGCCTGAATATGACAAGGCTCATGTAGGGAAGCAACAAGCTTACGGAGCTGAGCAAGCTCGTCCTACCATTGGTCGTACACCACTGGTACGCGTATCTTTGCTTGACAAGGATGGTAAAGTGCTTGATTATGGTTATATCCGTATCAAGATTACAGAGAAGAAGACTCCTGCTACAGTTGAACCAGATAAGCATGTTGATTATCAAGGACCTGATTATAACTACTCATACAATGGTGAATGTACAGATCCTGCAACAGAGTGGAAGTACGAGACAAAGTGGATCCAGACAGAGTACGATTTGTACCACATGTTAGGTATTACTCGTGAAGAATTCGAAGCTAACTATGGTACTTCTCCTGTAAAGGATTTAACGAATGGTAATTTGCAGCAGTATAAGTTGAGTGACAATGGTAAGACATTTGAGAAGATGGCTGAGCCTATCGGACAGGCTTATACAAGAAACGAAACTTCTCCTGAGGACGGAACACTGACCAGTATCTTAGGCTGGAAGTTGACAGCTGCTGAGGCTAAGAAACTCTTCGTTACAGAGAAGAAGGCTAATGTAGAAATTGCCGTGAAGTACGAGTCTAAGGACAAGTCTAAGTATCCTGATGTATTCGTTACCTTCAAGACAGGCAAGCGCACAGGTACTGATTCTACTCCTGCTGGTGAAGTGAAGTTGGCTGACAACATCATCTCTAACTACTGGTATACAGCTAATACTTCTAAACCTGGAACTGCTGAGATTCACAGTAATACTTTGACTCCTGAGGATAATCCTAACGGAACAGCCGATAAGATGGTGACCACATTTGGCGACGTATTCAAGGGCAATAAGATTGGTGCAAGTTTGATAAACGTTGTTAAAGACCTTACTGAAGGTAAAGAGTATGCAGCTGCTAAACTGAAGCTCAGTCTCGTATTCGATGCTGCAAACACAGGCAAGGAATACATGGGTATTGACGGCAAGACTTATGTAATGTCAGTGTCTGACGATGGTAAGACCTTGAATGCCCAGATTAAGGGTAATCAGGCTAAGAATCCTGTTGCAACTCTTACCAGTCCTGAAGATCCAAGTGAGACGATGATTGCTTACCAGCACAATGATTATGCTCATGCGTTGCTGAACTACAAGGATCATAACTCATTGGCTAACGACGTAGTGAAGGCTATTATCGGTATCAAGGCTCAGAATGGATGTGCTAAGGAATTGCCGCTAACTAAGAATACGTTCGACGTTCGCTTCCTCCGTCCAATCAATGCTGAGAATGCCAACAAGGAAATTGTTGATGCAAGCTATGTAGAAATGCAGAAGATCAAGGCTGTTGACCTCTTGAAGTTCACCGACTGGCGTGATGCTTGGAACAAAAACCAAGCTGCTGGTATCGGTGGTGAATACGAGAAGTACTATGGAGTAACGGGTGTGTCTATTGAAGGCATTAAAGACGGACAGTCTATTAGTCTCAATCCTAATGTGTTGACCAACTTGGGTCAGAGCAATCCTAATACGTTCGTTCCATTAGGCGATGTTACTAAGAACATTGACTTCGTTTACACCGCAGCTGATGGTGGTACACTGACCTACAAGAACTTGAGTGCTACTGTTCAGGAGTTCAAGATTAAGATTCCTGTAACTGTGAAGTACATCTGGGGTTATATCACTGAGAATGTAACTATTACAGTGAAGAAGACTGCCAATAACGCAAAAAAGTTCTAATTAACGATTAGATCATCATATTAGAAGGGGAGGGGTAATTTACTCCTTCCCTTTTTTTCTTAAATTGACTTTATGAAATTAAAGATATTTACAATATGCATGCTTTGCATGACATTGACATTTGTTGGATGTAAGTCTGGCAAAAAGAAAGACCCATTGCGTTCGGAGTATTTACGACCAGCCTCGATGGATTATTCTAGCAAAGACTCATCTGAGATAAAGACATTAGTAGATAACTATGTGGAGAATTTCAAGAACAAGAACTTCCGAGTTACAGCCAGTATGCTGTATACTTTGCGAAATGATAGTATCTTGCCATTGTCTGAAGAAATGAAACAGAAATATATTGATGCCTATTCGCATATGCCCATCTACGATTGCGCTGTGAAGGGTATTATTTTACGAAGTGATAAGAACAACGAGGTGCAGGTGTCAGTACAAATTATGCCTAACGGTAGTATTGAAGAAGAGAAAGGTGTTACAACTTTTTGTTTGAATCCTGTGTTAAAAGACGGGAAATGGTATCTTACGTTGTTGGATGAATACGCTGATGGCGTAGAAAGCGTTTATGATAAATATAAAGAAAACCAGTAACCTATTCGCATGGCTGTTGCTTATAGTATGTTGTACTACACTATCGTGTGCAACAGGTAAGCCTGAGCTTCAGCTCAAAACGCAGCAATACGATTTAGGTAACTTGGACAGCGAACATCGAGTGCAGACTATACTCGCTCCTTTTACAAATAAAGGTGGAGGGGAATTGATAATTAATGATATTAAGACCGATTGCGACTGCACAACTGTTCAGTATCCGAAGGATGCATATAAGCACCGTTCGGGCGATAAAATTAAAATTAGAGTGGATTTAACTCCTTTCTTTCCTGGTCCAATATTAAAAAAAGTGGCTATTTATACCAATGGGCAACCACAGCCTGTGGTGATAACCATTAAAGGACATGTTATATGAGTAGGAGTAATAGATAAATGAATAGAGCATGAGAAGATTAAGAATTTTTGCCATGCTTGTGTTGTTGCTGTGTATGGTGACTTCACCTTCCATGGCAAGTAACGAAGATGATGTGCTGATGGTTCAGATGAAATCAGGTGATTTGTATAAATTTCACTTGACAGAGCGTCCTGTTGTTACTTTCTGGCCAGACGGAATCAAAATAGTTTCGTCCGACTTTAGTGCAGAATACAAAGACGTTCAAAAAATATATTTTGAAGAATATACTACAGATGTGACCTTACCGCAAGATGTTCAAGCAAATGAGATGACTTTTACTTATCTTGATGGGCACACTGTTCAGATTGACGGACTCAAAGGAAACACTGCGATTCGTGTATTTGCTTTGGATGGTAAGATGATGTCGCTTAATGTTGAAAGACAAGTTAACTCCATCAAAGTTGATTTAGCGGCTTATCCAAAGGGCATATACATTATTCGTTGTAACAATCATTCATTCAAAGTAACCAAACGATGAAACAAAGAATACTAACTATATTATTGCTTTTCGCCTCATTCTTTCAGGTGCAAGCTCAGCAGAAGGTTTATGTACACACACTTGACAAAACCTTTGACTGGTTTACATGGGAGGTGGATAGCATCACATTCAAAGAGGCAGATCCTCTTGTTGTTCCCGCAAAAGCCAAGCCTGTTGACTTAGGGCTCTCCGTGCAATGGGCAGACTTTAATTTAGGTGCCAGCAGCGAAACAGAGAGAGGTTATTTGGTAGGATGGGGTGACGTGACAGGTACCAACAGGTCCGTCAATTTGAAATACTTCCCCGTTGAGCATCCGCTGGGCAATATCATCATGAGCAAGTATGACATTGCCAAGCAGAAGTGGGGCGACCTATGGCGATTGCCATCAACTGACGAAATAGAAGAGTTGATAGACCACTGTACATGGACATGGACCACAAAGAATGGCGTATCTGGTTACCAAGTTGCCAGTCAGAAGCCAGGAAATACTAATTCCATTTTCATCCCTGTCACGGGTTCGCGTACCGGAGCCATCATGGCCGAGGAAGGCATTGCTGGTTACTATTGGTCTGGTATCTTGGATACCGATAAGACCAACGCTGTTGCCTTGAAGTTTACAGATACCGACAAGCTGCAAACAGCTTTGAAACGTTACGTAGGTTGTAGCGTGCGACCCGTTTATGGAAAGTATGTACAAGCTGTATATGCTGTAACCGCCCCAGCTGCAGAGGTAACCTATCAAACTGCTAATGTTAACGTTTCTCTTTCAGGAGGTCTTGACCAGGTAAAAGAGTACGGTGTTTGCTATGCTAAAAATCCTGTTGATTTAGATCCTATCAAAGGACCTAAGGTTTCAGATACAACCATACCTGAAGGAAATACCAAAACGTTTGTCCTCACAGATTTATCTCAGCGAACCACTTATTATTATCAAGCTTATGCTTTAGTTGGGAGTGATTACGTTTATGGTGAAAAGTTGCAATTTACCACACAACCCAAATTCCCAGAGCCTGAGATTGTAGACTTGGGGTTGTCGGTCAAATGGGCAAAGTGGAACATGGGCGCTAAGACCGAGGCCGATTATGGAGGTTACTTTGGCTGGGGTGATCCAACGGGCGAGTTGTTCTCGAATGATGTCACTGAATACGCCAAGGGATTGACCACTAAAGACATTGGTGGAACCAAGTATGACATTGCACGTGCGCAGTGGGGTGGTAAATGGCGACTGCCTACAACCAAGGAGTTAAAGGAATTAGAGAAATGCACTTGGTCGTATACTCCAAATTACAACGACAAGGGCATCGAGGGGTGGATTGTTTCCAACAATGGCAAGCAAATTTTCTTCCCACGTGCAGGCTGGAGAAGGTCAGATAATTCATCGCACGGTATTGGTGACGACGCCTATTATTGGTCGTCAGAGTTAGCCGACAACAGCCCAAACTCAGCCAAGTATGCTCAGCTCTTAGGAAAGAATTATGTTGAAATAGAGTTGAGTTTGAAGACTATCCTGATTCCTGTCCGTGCCATTTATGACGAACCAGGCGAAAACTACACACCCGATCCGACACCTAATCCAGGAACTGATCCTACGCCAAATCCAAATCCAGAACCAGGCCCTAACCCCGAGCCACCATCTCCTACGGCTGGAAAAGCAGTTGATTTGGGCGTGTCTGTCATGTGGTCCGACCGTAACATAGGTGCTGTTAAGGCTTCAGATGCAGGTAAGTATTTCGCTTGGGCTGAAATCAGTGACAAGACCGAGTACACCAGGAAAAGTTACACTGCCGGATATGATACTATGACTGGAGCGTTCACCGACTCCGTTTCCGTGAGCCACATTGCTGGGAGCAAGTTTGATGCTGCCCGTGTATTGTGGGGCGGAACATGGCGAATGCCAACCGATGACGAGGTGGGTGAACTAAAGAACAATTGCACACTGGAGTGGACATTCCAGGATGGAGTCTCTGGTTATCTGATTACGAACAAGAAAAATGTGAAGAATCATATCTTCCTGCCTGCTGGTGGTTATAACAATGGAACTTCAGTTGCTGGTACCGATTCTTTTGGAAAATATTGGACTGACCGAATTTTTACTTATAAGGACACGAGCAAGAGCACTGCCTATGCCCTGTCTTTAGCCAGTAGCGGTTTCTATGTAAGCAGTCTGTCTAGGGAATACGGAGCCTTGATCAGGCCTGTGATGAATTATTAATTTTATCTAAATACAATAATTATGAAAAAGTTTAAGAAAACTTTCATGGCTGTTGCTCTGTTGTCTATGAGCGCTGCCACCGCTTTTGCACAAGCTACTTATACTGATGTAAACAACAACGAGTATCAGTTTAAGAAACATGCTTTCCTGAATCTTCAGGGTGGTGCACAGTACACACTTGGCGAAGCTAAGTTTGACAAATTGTTGTCTCCAAATGTACAGTTGGGTCTTGGTTATCAGTTCTCACCTGTCTTTGCATTGCGTTTGCAAGCCAATGGCTGGCAGAGCAAGGGAGGCTGGAACGGTTATGAGTTGGCTCGTACTGGTAATCCATACACTGCTGACTATAAATTTAATTATGTGGCTCCAGGTTTAGATTTGATGTTTAATTTATCAAATTTATTCTGTGGCTGGAATCCCAACCGCGTATTCAACGTAACAGCTTTCTTAGGCGGTGGTGCTAACATCGCATGGAAAAATGATGAGGTGAATGGCATTGCCAAGACCTTGAAGAATTTAGACAACTATCAGTTGCAGAATTTATGGGATGGTACTAAAGTACAGCCCTATGGTCGTGGTGGTGTTGAATTAGCTTTCCGCTTGAGCGATGCTGTTAGCTTCTTGGTAGAGGGTAATGCTAACATCTTGAGTGACAAGTACAACTCCAAGAAAGCCGACAATCCAGACTGGTACTTCAATGCTTTGGCTGGATTCCGTATCAACTTGGGAAAGACCTATAAGAAGGTTGAAGCTCCTGCACCCGAGCCAGCTCCTGTTCAAGAGTATGTAGAGCCTACACCTGCTCCAACTCCAGCACCTGAGGTTAAAGAAGAAGTGGTTGAAAAGAAAGTAGAACCTTTCCGTCGTGATGTATTCTTCTTGATTAACTCTGCTAAGATTCGTAATTCAGAAGCAGGTAAGATACAAGAAATGGTCGACTACCTCAATGCCAACCCTAACGCAAAGGTATCTGTTACAGGTTATGCTGACGCTGGTACTGGTAACAATAGAATTAACGACCGCTTGGCTCGTCTTCGTGCTCAAATCGTAGTGAAGACCTTAAAGGAGAAGTACAATATCCCTGCCGATCGCATTATTTCAGATTCAAAGGGTTCAAGAGTACAACCATTTGCTGTAAACAATAAAAACCGCGTTACGATTTGTATCGCAGAATAATACTTACGATATAAAGTTGCATTAAAAAGAGAGCTCATCATGTTGGGCTCTCTTTTTTGCATGATTCAGATTTTATGATTAAATTTGCATCATCATCCTATAAAACACAACATAATGAAATCAGTACATTCAGAAAAGGCTCCAGCAGCTGTTGGACCTTACAGTCAGGCTATCGAAGCCAACGGTTTTGTTTTCGCATCTGGTCAATTACCAATAGACCCTTCAACAGGAAAGTTCCCCGAGGGTGGTATCAAGGAGCAAACACGTCAGTCCATACTTAATGCTCAAGCGGTATTAAAAGCGGCTGGGTTAGACTTGTCCAAAGTAATCAAGACAACGGTGTATCTATCCGATATGGCCAACTTTGGTGCCATGAACGAAGTGTATGCAGAGTTCTTTGCAGAACCTTATCCAGCTCGCTCTGCTGTTGCTGTCCGCACACTCCCTAAGGAAGCTTTGGTAGAAGTAGAGTGCATCGCAGTGAAAGCATAAAGTTAATTGCAACGGAATTTCACGGATTTGCACAGTATATTTGTGCCGTTTCATGAAATTCCGTTGCAATAGTAAGATATTTCACTGAGCTTTAGATTTGTGGTTATACCAATGAGCTTTCAGTGAAAGTATTGAAAAAAGGAGAAAGGCTGGTTCGTTTATCTCTCCTTTTTGATTAAATATTCTGCAATTTGCACAGCATTCAGTGCAGCACCCTTGCGAATCTGATCGCCTGTTAGCCATAGCGTGATACTGTTGTCGTCTGCCAAGTCTTTACGGATGCGACCAACATAGATGTCATCGTGTCCTGCTGATTCCAAAGGCATGGGGTAAAGTCCTGCATTAGGGTTATCCTTTACCTTACAACCCGGTGCAGCAGCTATAGCTTTGCGCACCTCTTCAACATCAAGTGACTTTTCGGTTTCTATCCATACTGATTCAGAGTGCGAACGAAGCGAAGACACACGTACGCAAGTGGCACTCGTCTTGATGTCCGAATGCATGATTTTTTGCGTCTCGTTAAACATTTTCATCTCTTCCTTGGTGTAACCGTTCTCTGTGAACACATCTATTTGCGGGATGACATTGTATGCCAACTGATGTGGAAATTTCTGAATGGTTTTCACCTCGCCCGTTTCCACTAACTCTTTATACTGTTGCTGTACTTCTGCCATGGCTGCCGCTCCAGCTCCACTTGCGCTTTGGTAGGAGGAAATGCGAACCCGTTTGATGTGACTTAGTTGCTCAATGGGTTTCAGTACCACCACCATCATAATGGTCGTGCAGTTGGGATTGGCAATAATGTTGCGTGGACGATTGAGCGCATCTTCAGCGTTCACCTCGGGTACTACCAACGGCACGTCCTTATCCATGCGAAATGCACTGGAGTTGTCAATCATAATGGCTCCATGTTTTGTGATGGTCTCGGCAAACTCTTTAGAAATGCCACCACCAGCCGAGGTAAAGGCAAAATCGACACCTTTGAAATCATCGTTGTGCTGAAGACGTTTCACCGTGTAGTCTTTACCCTTAAAGTTGTATGTCTTACCTGCGCTGCGTTCAGAGCCGAACAGCACTAAATCGTCGATAGGGAAATTACGTTCTTCCAAGATGCGTAAAAACTCCTGACCTACTGCGCCACTTGCGCCTACTATTGCTACTTTCATTGTCGTATCTATTTTTATTAAAACTGAGCAAAGCTCCAACTTCTCTTATGTACATAGTACCCGACAAATTTACATAAAAACTGTGATTTATAAGCCTGTAGAATAAAGAAAATGCTTTTTTCTTTAAGTTATGCTGGTTCTTTTATTGAAGAGTGATATTCTTACTATGAAAAATATCAAAAATATAGTTTCTGTAAAATTGAAGGTACATTGGAAGAAAGAAGAATTAATGCTGAATTTTCTTTACAAAGTGCCTCTCAAAACTCGCGTGAAAACAACCAACGGCAATGTGGGTCGCAAATACGCAAATTATGAGCAACTTTCATAACTCGTTGTTGTTGCGTGTGTTACGCTTAAACAGTTTCCTTTCTTTCGTCTTTTCACCACTTTTTGGCGACTGAAGCATTAAGATAAGGTTGCTATTTGCATGCTTTAAGGTCGTTGAAGTATGTGAATAACACCTCTAAAGAGTGTTTCTAAGTGCGTTAAGTCGATGTTCCAACTTGAAAAGGCATCAATTTTGGCAAAATCAGCCCATTTTTGCATGTCGTTTGCCTATTGGTTTTTTCTATTTTGAAGATTTTGGATGGCCGTTTTTTGGTAAATTAACAGGACAAAAATGCTATTTGGAAAGTGCTTTTGTTGATTCTGCTCTCAAAGAAAAAACTCTTTCTTTCTTCCACTCGCTTATAATTCGGAAAATTTATCTACATTTGCATAAGGTAGGCTACGCCTCAACAGAGAAAGTAAACTTTCTCTGTCTTCGGCTTGCGCCACCTTTGCATAAAAGAGACTTCGCCTTAGCAATTTCAGGCTTGCCTGATTGCGTTCGGCTCGTACTCTTTTTGCATAAGGTAGGCTGCGCCTTAACAAAGAAAATAAATTTTCTCTGTCTTCGGCTTGCGCTACCTTTGATGTGTAAAAATAACTAACCGCATGATATCAGCATATTTCCCCATTACGGACCCCACTTTGGTGTTTTTAGTAGTATTATCGGTCATACTCTTGGCACCGATAATCATGGGAAAATTGCGTATTCCCCATATCATTGGCATGGTGTTGGCGGGCGTTGTGTTAGGGAAGTATGGACTAAATATCTTGGTTCGTGACAACTCGTTCGAATTGTTTGGCAAAGTAGGGCTGTATTACATCATGTTCTTGGCATCGCTCGAAATGGAGATGGAGGGGGTGAAGAAGAACAAATATCGTATGTTGGCGTTCGGTCTTCTTACCTTTGCAGTACCCCTTGTGCTGGTTTATTTTTCATGTGTTTACCTTTTACATTTCTCCGCACAGGCTTCGTTGCTGTTGGGGTGCATCATGTCTTCCAATACTCTTATTGCTTATCCCATAGTAAGCCGATATGGATTACAGCGCAAACCCAGTGTGATGCTGAGTGTCGGTGCCACTATGCTGTCGCTGTTGTTAGCGTTAGTGCTGTTGGCAGGCATTGTCTCTTCTGCTGAAAGTGGGTCGGATGTGGGATTTTGGTTGCTGCTCACGTTGAAATTTACCCTCTATTGTGCCGCCATGATTCTTTTGATTCCTCGATTTACACGTTACTTTCTGCGTCGCTATAGTGATGCGGTGATGCAGTATGTGTTTGTAATGGCGATGATGTTCATGAGTGCAGCCCTGAGTGAAGCCGTTGGTTTTGAAGGTATATTTGGCGCTTTTTTTGCAGGTTTGATACTGAACCGTTATATACCAGCCGTTTCTCCACTGATGAACAGGATAGAGTTTATAGGCAATGCGCTGTTTATTCCTTACTTCTTGATAGGGGTGGGGATGCTCATCAATTTGCGAATCCTCTTTGCAGGCGGACAAGTAGTATTCTTTCTATTGGTGATAACCTTTGTGGGAACCGTTGGAAAAATGTTAGCTGCCTACCTTGCGAGCCATCGTTTTCAGCTTCCACTCTCTTCGGGAACAATGATGTTTGGATTGACTTCGGCGCATGCCGCAGGTGCTATCGCCATGGTGATGGTAGGGATGAGGATAGAACTGGCACCAGGAGAGTTTCTTGTGAATGATGAAATTCTCAACAGTGTGGTGCTGATGATACTGCTCACCTGTATCATTTCTTCGTTAATCACAGAGCGTTCTGCCCAGAAAATAACATTGCGTGATCAGCAAATTGCATCGGATGAAGAGGCGTCTCTCGACGATGAGCATATCCTTGTTCCTATAAAATATCCCAATTATGCAGAACAACTCATTGGTTTGGCAATCTTGATGAAAAGTCGAAAGCTCAACAGACCACTCACGGCTATTAACGTGGTGTATGAAGATGAGCAAATGCGAGTGAATCAGGAAAAAGGCAAACATTTATTAGAACAAGTTACACGTTATGCGGCAGGGTCGGATGTGCAAGTACAGTCGCAGGTGAGAATAGCCGTGAATATCGCCAATGGCATCAAGCATGCTTTCCAAGAGTTCCACGCAAATGAGATTATTATTGGGATGCACACGCACGCTGAGGTTTCAAAGAAGTTCTGGGGACAATTTCATCAAAGTTTGTTTAACGGATTGAATTGTCAGATTATCATGGCAAGACTGATGCAACCCCTCAACACACTCCGCCGTATTGTGGTGGCAGTACCTTCGAGAGCTCAATTTGAACCTGGCTTCTACCGGTGGTTGGAACGCCTTTTGCGTATGGCGACGCATTTAGATTGTCGAATAGAGTTCCATGGCAGACAAGACACATTGGCGTTGATAAGTGCATATATACAAGAGAAACATCCTGTGGTGAGAGCGGCATTTAAGGACATGGAACACTGGAATCAGTTTCCGCAGTTGGCTTCTACGATTGCTGACGATCACATGTTTGTGGTTATTACAGCGCGCAAAGGCACCGTTTCTTATAAAAATGCATTAGAGGAATTGGCAGAAGAGATACGACAGAACTTTTCAGGAAAAACGATTCTCATTGTTTTCCCCGATCAATATGAGGCTGTAGAGGGCGATATGACTTACTCTCAATCCCAACATCAAGAAGAACGTTCAGCGTATGACGTTGTTGGAGGATGGATAAAGAATAAAATTGAAAAAACAAAAAAGATATGATAGATATACAAGGCGTTACAAAGTCGTTTGGTCATCTCCAAGTATTAAAAGGCATTGATTTGCACATCAACAAAGGAGAAGTTGTGAGTATTGTGGGACCGAGTGGTGCTGGCAAGACGACTTTGCTTCAGATAATGGGTACATTAGACCAAGCAGACCAAGGACAAATCATGGTAGATGGCGTTAGAGTAGACCAGTTATCTTCCAAAAAACTAAGTGATTTTAGAAATCAACACATTGGTTTCGTATTTCAATTCCATCAATTATTGCCCGAGTTCACTGCACTCGAGAATGTCATGATTCCTTCATTGATTGCAGGTAAAAGCCAAGTTGAAACAAAGCAGCGTGCCCAAGAGCTACTCCAATATATGGGACTGTTGGATCGTGCTCGTCATAAACCCAATGAATTGTCAGGAGGTGAGAAGCAGCGTGTGGCAGTGGCACGAGCATTGGTGAACCATCCAGCCGTGATATTGGCAGATGAACCCAGTGGTAGTTTGGATTCTAAGAACAAGACAGAGCTGCATCAGTTGTTTTTTGATTTGCGTAAAGAGTTTGGGCAAACCTTTGTTATTGTGACACATGACGAGGGCTTGGCGTCCATCACCGACCGCACCATCCACATGAAAGACGGTAGGCTTATCCAGACTACGCCATGCCAAGCAGAAAATGATGCGCAATGTCAACCTTCCGCTCAATGCTCTGAAGATGATACACGTCATTCTTAGGAGCATTCACAAGAATCTTCTATCTAAATATCCAATTGAATAATGAAATACAATCAACAAAAACAGCATAAAGACCATACGGGAGAAGAAGTGCTTGAACAAGCCCATGCACCCGAACACTCATGGGTTCGCCTCGGCGATTACAATCGTTTAGTGATATTAAGAGAGGTGGAATTTGGTTTATATCTTGATGGTGGGGATGAAGGCGAAATATTGTTGCCGAAACGTTATGTGCCAGCACATTATACGGTTGGCGATGCCTTAGATGTCTTTGTCTATTTAGATCAAGATGAACGGTTGGTAGCAACCACCGAAACTCCTTTAGCTAAGGTTGGTGAGTTTGCGTTCTTGTCGTGTTCATGGGTCAATGAGTATGGAGCGTTCTTGAACTGGGGCTTGATGAAAGACTTGTTTTGTCCCTTTCGTGAACAGAAGAAACGCATGGAGATAGGGCATCAATACATTGTTTATGTCTATGTGGACGAGGAAAGTTATCGAATTGTTTCTTCTGCGAAGGTGGAACATTTTCTCTCTTCCGACACACCTTCGTATAAGAGTGGAGAAGAGGTAGATATCTTGGTGTGGCAAAAAACAGATTTGGGCTTTAAGGTGATCATCAACAATCGTTATGGCGGACTTATTTATAGCAATCAGATATTTCGACCAGTACATACTGGTGATCGGCTAAAAGCGTACATTTCTATGGTGCGTGAAGACGGAAAGATTGATGTAACGTTGCAACCGTTTGGGCAGAAACAAACAGAGAACTTTGCAGAAGAGTTGTTGCAATATCTCCGTTCGCATGGTGGATATTGTGAGTTGGGGGATAAGAGCGATGCCGAACTCATCAAACAACGTTTTCAGGTGAGCAAGAAAACGTATAAAAAGGCTGTTGGTGACTTGTATAAACGTCGGCTGATTAATATTCAACCAGATGGCATCCGATTAGTTGACGACCGCTCTTGATAGGATTGCGAACATCTTCAGCACTCCCGTCTATACAATCTAAAAAAACTTCCGAAATATTGTAGATTCATCGCTACAGCATTTCGGAAGTTTTGTGGTGCGCCCGATAGGACTCGAACCTACACGTCGCAAAACACTAGATCCTAAGTCTAGCGCGTCTACCAATTTCGCCACGGGCGCAAAAAACATTGCGGTTGCAAAGTTAATCAATAATTTTATAAAATAATCTTGTTTGCTCGAAAAATGTTGTTTTATTCTTCAGAAGTTCCTCTTTTAGGAGACTTCTTCTCAAGTTGTAACTTTTTCTTCAGCCTTTTCCACCCTTCCACTCCGATGATAGTAAGCCCACTATACTGACAGGTTTTAGCCAAACCAAAGAGTATTGTCCACCAAACACCTTTGGCAGTTGCGCTTATTGGCAATAACATTTGTGCAAAGGAAAGAATGTAAAAAGGAATGCACATGCCCAATACGATGACACCTGTCCGAAAGGACATGCTTTTTAACCATTGATGAAAGAGAGTGAATAGTTGTTTCATGCTGTTGATGATACTTTTGGGTTAGCAATAACAGTGAAGATAATGGTATGACATCTCGCTATTTCGTTGTTGTTGAAACGTGAGTACTTGATAATAGCTTTCGTGCAAACTCAATAAGCGTGTCTTCGCCTTTTAAGGTGTCCGTCTTTTTCATCATGACAACGTGGTCGGGGGCTATACCAAATTCTGTACTTTTCTTGTTGGCGTCAAATATAGGACATGCAGAGAATCTTACTCCCCACCCATTCGGTAGCTCGCTCGAAAAAGGAAGTCCTGCTCCTCCACCAGTCTTATCTCCTACTATTGTCACTTGTGGACAAGCCTTCATGTATTTAACAAATTCGTTGGCTGCACTAAAAACCTCCCGATTGGTTAGCACAATCACTTTCTTTTGCCACCTAACACCTTTGGCAGGGTGTAAAATTTGTTCACGCATCCTTGAAAAATCTTGATGCCCTTTGCCTGTTTTGTGTTGTATGTAGCCAACCAATAAATCCTCATTGGTAAAGCGACTTGCTAACTGTTCTGCAGAAGTTAACATCCCACCGCCATTTCCTCTAATATCTATAATGAGTCCATTGCAAGGTGCTAAATAGAATAAAATGTTGTCCAAGTTGCCCGATCCAATAGCTCCCTCAAACGAACGACAAGAGATGTATCCCACGTGATCGTCTAAAATGCAATACCTCATGCCAGCCGTGATGCGATAGTCGGTGCCGATATAGTGATCAATAAGTGTTTCATCAAAATTCTTTGGATAGTCTTCATGCCATTTCCAATACCGTCCATGATCAAAGCTTGCGTAAAGATTCACATGTCCATCTTTGAGTTCGGCAAGCATTTTAGCCATAATTTGAAACTGTTGGTACTCCGTGAGCCGTTGATTCATTTGGTGAGCGTATCGTTGATAGATAGCATACCAGTCGATTCCTTTCTCTTCGAAGAAGCAATAATGCTCATCTAAAATTTTCCATAGGGCTTCTAAATTGCCTTGTGGGGTATCTTCAAACACTTCGTTCTGCGTGCAACTACATAGTCCCAGACTTACGACGAGTATGCATAAGAGTTTTTTCATGGTAGGATATGTGTGAGTGTAAATTTCTTCACTAAGCCTATTACGAGAGCGTTTGAATAGGAGTGATACTTCAAGTTGTTCACGTTTGCTTGTTGGTAATCTCCCAAATAACCCACTCTGAAAGTTGTCTTCCAAAGTGTAAAGTCAAGTGTAACCAACTGTTTCAAAGCAGGTGCGTTTCCTAAATGGGTACAAACGATGTTGTGGTCGTAGTCGCCCCTTGAAAAAATCTCGTAATAAGACTGTCCGTAATTAGGCGAGAACATCATTCCTACGATAGGAGTAGATAATTCATAGCGTAATTGTAATGGAACTTTTTGTATTTTTAATGCGTAGGAAAGGATGAGAGCGGGAGCGATATTGATTCCTAACTTGGCTTGCATCGGATTATTCCCGTTCCTTCCATTATAGAGTGCGCCTGCATGAAGGTTCATTTTTCCACCCGTCATCAACTGTAAATGCTTTTCAAAGAGCTGCCATTGGTAAAAGACACCATATTCAAACTGGTACATTCCTTCCATTTCGTAAGCGTTCTTTGCCCGATTTTTGGCGTAAGTGAAGTTGCCTTGATGAATTTTCAGTTGCATCCAGTGACTCTCTTCTTTTGTTCGCATGATGTGTGAAAGGTAGTCAATGCGATACCCCGTATATGTTTCGGCAGACAGATAAGTGTCCAACAAAGACGCTTGTCCATAGCCTATCATATCGCTTTTTGTCGTGATACGTTGGGGTATTGCCCTCTCTTCTTGCGCTATTGTGCTTGTCACTCCGCCCATCAAGATGAAAGCGACTGCTATTCCCCTCACGCTTATCTTATTTAGGAGCCAGTTCCTCATCGTTAAACAAACTTAGTTGCCCCGTTATTTCGTCAATCACTTGTTGCTGACTCTTTCCAGCATCAGGGTCAAGATTTTCTTCTTCTTCATCATCATTGGCGTCTTCTTCTGGCTCGTCATCTTGCTCAACTACAGGTTGGCGTGTTGGTTCGAGTTCTTCTATTTGGTCTATTTCCCAAGTAGTAAGACGCTTTCCTTTTGCCTTAAAGCCTTTTACGGCAATAAACTCCTCAACGTCTATCTCTTGGCTGGGACGTGAGGAATCATTACCTCCAAAGGTAAGTAGCAAGCGAGGATAGGCAACTTCGGTAAGTAAAACCAATTTGTTGTTTGGATTCTCTCCTAAGTAGTTTTGCTTTTTCTTCATTGCCTCCATTGTAAAGCGCTTTACATACGGATAGTTTTGGTTGTCTGCATCAAACAGCACGGCTGTCCATACCTTCGCATCGTCCCATTTCTCTATGATTTGGATATTGTCATCATAGTGATTGTTGGCATCGAAGTCGGTGATGTAGAATTCCCCGTTGTCAAGCACCACCAAGATAGAGTCATCATCGTTGAACTCACCTAAATAGCGTCCGTGTTCCTCATAGTTAATGCGATTTACATCAGGGTCGAACCATACCTTTCTACCGCCCAGTGTACTGTGCCCATGACTCTTTAGTCCTATTCGGTGAATAGGCTTCTTGGAAACAATATTTCCTTTGGCACTGCGCGATTTAATCATGATGTCAGAGAAATCTTTTTCGATGAAGATGTTTTGTCTTGGCTTGGAAGGATCAGGCTCTAACGTTATCTTTATCACTTCAGCTTCTCCGTTTGGATTGGCAGTAAAATATACTATTCTGGAATTGGGCTTACCCTGAGTCAAGTCGTACTCTTTGTCACGAGTGAAATTGGTAACATTAAAACGCTTGATGAAATATATTCCGCTTTTGCCGTCCTTGTAAACAACGTTGTAAGTGGTACGCTTGTCGTTTTTCTTGAACACCTGAACATGAATCACATTCTTGCCCACAAATATCTTGTCTGCTACCCTTATGATTTTGTACTTACCGTCACGATAAAAAATAATGATGTCGTCAATGTCCGAACAGTTACATACAAACTCGTCCTTTTTCAGTCCTGTTCCTACAAACCCTTCTTGTCGGTTGATGTATAGCTTTTCATTGGCTTCTACCACCTTCGTGGCTTCAATGGTGTCAAAGCTGCGTATCTCTGTAAGTCGTGGATGCTCTTTGCCATATTTGGTTTGGATAAATTCAAACCAATTGATGGTTACATCGGTCATGTGTGCCAAGTCGTGGTCTATTTCTTTAATTTCGGCTTTGGTACGTACAATGAAATCATTTGCTTTGTCTTTGTTGAACTTTAGGATGCGGTGCATCTTGATTTCCAACAGTCGCAAGATGTCGTCGCGTGTTACCTCTCTGATGAAATGCGGCTTAAAGGGTTCCAATCGGTCATCCACGTGTGCCACAGCCGCATCTATATCTTTGGCTTCTTCAAATTTCTTATCTTTGTAGATACGTTCTTCGATAAATATCTTCTCAAGCGAAGCAAAAAATAATTGTTCTAATAGTTCGTTGCGTCTAATTTCCAATTCCTTGCGCAGCAATCCCATGGTGCTATCTACGCTGTGGCGCAACACATCGCTCACAGTTAAAAACACGGGCTTATTATCTTCTATCACACAGCAGTTGGGTGATATATTGATTTCGCAATCGGAGAAAGCATATAGGGCATCAATTGTTTTGTCGCTACTAATTCCCGGCGACAGATGAACTTGTATCTCCACTTCGGCAGCTGTGTTGTCGTCTACTTTCCTGGCTTTTATTTTTCCCTTGTCAATGGCTTTGAGAATAGAGTCAATGAGCGTTGTCGTTGTCTTGCTAAATGGAATTTCCTTGATTACCAGCGTCTTATTGTCTAACTTTTCAATCTTGGCACGTACTTTTAGCGTTCCTCCTCGTTGTCCGTCGTTGTATTTTTCTACGTCAATGCTGCCACCCGTAGGAAAGTCTGGATACAATGTAAAGGGTTCGCCTTTCAAATAGTGAATAGCGGCTTGGCAGATTTCATTGAGATTGTGAGGTAGTATCTTCGAACTCAAACCTACCGCAATGCCCTCGGCACCCTGTGTGAGGAGCAATGGAAACTTGGCTGGTAGTGTGATAGGTTCTTTGTTTCTGCCGTCATAACTGAGTTGCCAGTCGGTCGTTTTAGGGTTAAAAACAACATCAAGGGCAAACTTAGACAGTCGAGCTTCAATGTAACGTGGTGCAGCAGCACGGTCACCTGTCAAGATATTTCCCCAGTTACCCTGCGTGTCAATGAGTAAATCCTTTTGTCCCATTTGCACCAACGCATCGCCAATAGAAGCATCTCCGTGAGGATGAAACTGCATGGTATGCCCCACAATGTTGGCAACCTTATTGTATCGTCCATCATCCATGCGCTTCATGGAGTGCAGAATGCGTCGTTGCACAGGTTTTAGTCCGTCCTCTATGTGTGGAACGGCACGCTCTAAGATGACATACGAGGCGTAATCCAAAAACCAATTCTTGTACATCCCACTCAAATGGTGCACTGCCGAAGCATCAAATCGGTCGGCTGGTTGGTAGTCAGAATGCTGGTCGGTAGTCAATTCGTCGTCTTCTAATTCTATATCGTCTTGTTGGTTTGTCTCTTTGCTCATGAACTTTTCTGTATAGGTAGATTTACTCAACTTGCAAAAGTAGGAAAAAAATGGCACTTTTGCAAATCATTTACCATCTTTACACGCCCATGATGTGATGAAAATAAAGCAAATAAAAATGTTGAAAAATTAGGACATTCGTTCAAAATACGCGCGTTTTTACAACCAAGTGTCTCTTTGGTCGGAAATATGCGAATTTTATAGTTGGCTGATAATCAACGACTTTACTAAAAATAGTATATCCTTTCGTTTGTTGAAGCAATGCTATAATGGCGTTGAAGCATGTAGTTAACCGCTCAATCTACATACTCTAAGACTCTTATCTGCGATATATAGGAGTGTTATCTCAATGCTTTATGTATTTTCAGCACTTAAAATGGAGATTTTATCCCATTTTCATCTCCGTTTTTTCTCTATTTTGCAACTTTAAAATTTTGAAATTTTCGGACAAAACAGGCGTGTTTTTGTGCTTCTTAGTGTAAGATAAAAATCATCTTTAATGCAACAAAAAGATGTCCACATAGTGCAAATTAGTCAAACGATTAGAGGACAAATACCAGCTCATCGCCCTTGCTCTCTTGCTCATTATACACAAATCCTTCGTATTCAAAGGCTTTGAGGGCATCGACAGTGTGGGCATGATGTATAATAGCATGACGTGCTAAACCGCCACGGCACATCTTAGTGTACACTACAATGGTCTTCAGCTTCCCATTTTTTCGCACTTTGAAGGCGGGTTCTATGATGCGAACCGATTGCTTGATGCGCTTCCAATCAAACATTTTCTTCATTTCCGCACTCGCCAAATTCAGCAGCACACCGTCGTCAGCACGAACGGCATCAATGAGGAGTTGTGTGAGGCGTGGCTTCCAAAAATCAAACATCGTTTGGTTGTCGTATTCGGGAAGCTGAACGCACCCCTCCAGTCGATAGTTCTTAATGCCATTGAGAGGGCGTAGTAGTCCATAGAGAAACGAAGTGAGCCACAAATGTTGGTCGGCATATTGAAGTTGTTGAACCGCCATCGATGCTGCATCCAACCTCTTATATACGATTCCGTTGTAAGCAAGAATAGCGGGTAGGGTGGGCGAAGGTTCTAAAAAATGCGTATAACGGAGCTTGTTGAGTGAAGCCAATTGGGGATTGATTTGTAACATCTCCGACAATTCAGTGGTGCTATATTTCATTAAGTACACCGACGTTTGCTCAGCTTCTTGCTGAAACTGTGGCAGCGTGGTTGATAAAGCCAAGTTTGGTGCAGCATCAGCCATGTCCTTTGCGCAAGAGAGTAGTATTTGCATCTTGATAGTTTTGGCAACAAAAGTACGAAAAGTATTAGACAATTTAGGGGAAACAAATGCAAAATCTCACGACCATTTTTCTATGATGATGGTTTTACTTCAGCAGTTACCAACTTGCAATGCGCTATGAAAGTTGAGGTATGTGCAGGGGCGACTTCTATTCATGTAGCAAATAATTTTTGCTTGAGCAAAGAGTTTGTCGCAGAAATAAGCATCTGCTTATATGTTAAAATGATAGTTTTCGTTACAAATTTTGAAGAAAAGATAAAGAATAGGCAAAAAATCTATATATTTGCAAAATTATAGAAAAGAAATCGCCATGTTCATGAATCGCACTCCCTATGTAGGACGAGTTGGGACACCGTGTTTAGGGTATTGATGGAGAGCGGCAATTTTAAGAACTGTAAACAATATTAATAATTAAAAATGCTACTATGAGAAAATTTTTGATGATTCTTTTTTTGATGGGAATGATGTTCCCCAATCCTACACTTGCCAAGAAAAAAGACAAGAAGAAGACTGATGCACTCAAGGTGTTGACCGATAAACCCAAGGAAACGGGTGGGATAGAAGATTATAACAAAGCTATCAAGGACGCCAAGGTGTGCAAAGGAATGTTCAATACCTATCAGAAAAAGGATGGGAAGTTGTATTTTGAAATGCCAGATTCGGTGTTCTCGCACTTCTATATATTGTCCAATCGTATTTCAAAGACCAGCAACACCAGCGACTATGTGGCTGGACAGATGGTTACGTACCCCATGTTGCTGCGTTTCACCAAGGACAGCACGCGTGTGTACATGCACTTGGTTCAAAATGATAATGTGGTGGCGAAAGACGATCCGATAGCTGTGGCATTTCGTTCTAACTTTGCTGATCCAGTCTTAAAGGCGTTCAAGATAGTTGGACAAAAGGACAAAAACGTGCTCATTGAGGTAACGAGCTTCTTTGGTGGTAATGAAAGATGTATTAGTCCGATAAAGAAGGACAACCCCCTGTCTATTCTTCTTGGTGGAAAAAAATCGCTCAAAGGAACTTTCGTCGCTGATGCATCGGGTATCACCGAAGTGAAAGCTTTTCCTAAGAATGTGGAGATTAAGACTGTGCTGTCTTACAATTTGACAGACAAGGACATGCCATACACAGTGGAGATGCACCGCTCACTGTTCTTGGCACCTGATAAGCCCATGCGTATGCGTCTAAAAGACAAACGCGTAGGTTTCTTCGACACAGAAAAGAACATTTATTCTTCGAACAAAGATAATATAGAGACAGAGACCTATATTAATAGGTGGCGGTTGGAACCCAAGGATGGGGAATGGGAAAAATATTATAACGGTGAACTTGTTGAACCCAAACAACAAATTGTTTACTATGTGGACACGGCTTTCCCCGAAAAATGGCGCGCCACTGTTCGACAAGGTATCGAGGATTGGAACAAAGCTTTTGAGGCTGCGGGTTTCAAGAATGTGGTAAAGGCCTTAGACTATCCTAAGGATGATCCCAACTTCGACCCCGATGACATGCGCTACAATTGTGTGAAATATGCTGTTACCGACATTGCCAATGCTATGGGTCCGAGCTATGTTGACCCGCGCACGGGAGAGATATTGACTGCTGATGTGATATGGTATCACAATGTGGTGTCGTTGTTGCACGATTGGCGATTTGTCCAAACTGCCGCTGTCGACGCACGCACACATAAGGCTGTTTTTGATGATGACCTCATGCAAGAGTCCATGCGTTACGTTGCCGCCCACGAAGTGGGACACACCCTTGGCCTAATGCATAACATGGGTGCAAGTTACGCATTTCCTGTGGATTCATTGCGCAGCCCCTCGTTCACACAAAAATACGGCACTACGCCAAGTATCATGGATTATGCTCGCAACAACTTCGTTGCACAACCCGGTGATTTGGAGCGTGGTGTAAAACTTACGCCACCCGTATTGGGCGTGGCTGATATTTATGCCATCAACTGGGGGTATCGATTGATTAAAGGCGCTGACACGCCAGAGGCGGAGAAAAAAACATTGGAGGCTTGGATAGATGCGAAGAAGGGAAATCCTATGTTTGAGTTTGGCGCTCAGCAATTTATGGGAACTGTTGACCCTACTGCACAGTCGGAAGACTTGGGTAATGACCATATCAAGGCTGGTAATTATGCCATCAGCAACTTAAAAATTATCGTGAAAAACCTTGAGAAATGGACCTTTGAGAAGGGTAAGAGCTATGATGACGTGACTGCAATGTACAAAGAGGTGGTGTCTCAATACTCAAGACATCTTCATCATGTCATACCATATTTGGGTGGTGTTTGTTTCCATGAGATTAGACAAGGCGACAACCAAAAAGGTGCCAAGACCTATGTGGACAAGGTTACACAACGCAAGGCTATGAAGTGGTTGGTGAATCAAGCACTCACATACAACTCGTGGTTGTCTCCGCAATCGTTGTTAGTGAAATTGGATTTGCCGTCCACTGTAAATATGAAGCTACAAAAATCGTTGGCTGGTGGGATCTATGGCGCTACCACGTTGTTCAGGGTGAGCGAGGGTTATAAAGTTAATCCGAACAAGAATTATAGTCTCGGACAATATATGAACGACGCTTTCAATGAGATATTTCAAAACACATTGAAGGGTAAGGCTCTTTCTGAATCGGACATTAATTTGCAGGCTTCCATTATCTCACTTTTCAAGAAGAGTGCTGGATTGGACAGCGACGCTTCTAAAAAGAAAGGACTGTCATTGCTCCAAGAGAAGTTGACGGATGACAACATTTGCCTGCCCTCTCTGCCATGCAGCCACACAGAAGCAGAATATTCTTTCATGCGCATTAACTACGGTTTACCAGCCTTGTCGCCCAACTTGCTGGAGCCACTTATGCTTAGTCAACTGAAAAAAGTGGTAGCTCTCTACAAGCAGAAAAGAGCGACGGGAGATGCGAAGACGCGCAATTATTACGAATATCAAATTTTGCAAATAGATAAACTGTTAAAAAAGTAAGGCTATGAGAAAATTCTTTTTGTTAACATTGCTGTTGTCGGTTGTGTGTTTCATGCCTGTATTGGCACAAGACATCACCGTATCAGGGAAAGTTGTTGACTCCTCAGGCACTCCTATCATAGGAGCAGCGGTGAAAGCACAAGGAGAAAAAACAGGTGTGATTACTGATAAGGACGGCAATTTCAAGATTGTGATGCCTAAGGGAAAGAACAACCTTGTCGTGTCTTATTTAGGTTATAAAGAGATGATAGTGCAAGCCATTCTTGGCAAACTCTTAAACATCAAGATGAAAGAAGACGCTCAAAACTTGGATGAGCTCGTCGTGGTGGGTTACGGAACACAGAAAAAGTCGGCGCTGACGAGCTCTATCGAGACGGTGAAGGGCGAAGACCTACTGCGCATGCCCACCCCCAACCTCGACCAAGCTTTGAATGGTCAGGTGGCTGGTTTGCAAGTAATGTCACTCTCTGGCGACCCAGGTGCGGCTCGAGAAGCTACCATTCGTATTCGTGCTATGTCGGGAGCGGTCAGTTCGCCATTGTTGGTCATAGATGGTATTCCTCGTTTTTCGGAGAACACCACAGAGGGAGAACAGCGTCTGTCTGACCTCAATCCTGATGATATAGAGAGTATTTCCATCCTTAAGGACGCTGCTGCCGCTGCCGTTTATGGTGTGCGCGCCGCCAATGGCGTTATACTCGTTAAAACAAAACGCGCCTCTGGCGACTCTAAAGTGCGTGTGAACTATCGTGGACAGTTTAATATCCAAGAAGCTACGCAATTCCCTCATTTCCTAAAGAGCTACGAATATGCCAAGCTCTATAACAAAGCGGTGGAGGGTGTGAGAAACGCTCAGCCTTATACAGAGGAAGAATTGGAGCTAATTAGGACACAATCCATGCCCAATAAATATGCTGATACCAATTTGCTCGACTATTTGAAATCGCACGGAACGTCCACCACAAACGCTGTATCTCTCTCTGGTGGTAATAAGTTTGTAAGGTATTACATTTCTGGTGCCTATACCAATACGGTGGGATTGTATAGTGGCGTAGGACGCGATCGTTTCAATTACGCTGCAAAGCTCGATGCCACGTTAGCCAAAGGATTGACATTATCGCTTGACATGAGTGGCGTTCGTTCAGAATATAAGAACACAAGCTACACCACTATCGACGCAGCATACAGTTATGCCCCGACTCAACCGTTTGTCTATGATAATGGCGATTTGGCAAGTATCGGTCATGCCAACCCTTTGATATCGGTGCGTGGATTAGGAGGTTATAAACAAATGACAACCAAGATGAACACCGTTACGGCTAATCTCAAGTGGGAATTGCCTTGGGTTAAGGGACTATCGGTTTACGGAAGGGTAACCGTTGATAATAATAGCTCGTTAAACAAGAACTATAACAACCCCGTTACGCTGTATCTATACAACGAAAAAAACAAGGAGATAACGGTGGACAAGACTACTATTTATCCTAAAGCCAAAATAAGTGTATATCAGGGAACCCAGTTTGTTGATAACGCCTTGATAGAATTTGGTGCCAATTACGACCGCACGTTTGGTGGCAAACATCATGTTACAGGATTATTAGTGGCTAACTATCAATCTTATAAGCGCAAATCTATGGATGGAACCAACCACGACTTGCCAGGTTTATATCCCGAGGTTCTTGGTTCTACCAATACGGGAACGTTGCATGGAGTTGACAGCGAAGTACAGCGTGCATCGTTGATTGGGCGTGCCACTTACGGATTCTCTAATCGATATTTCGCTGAGTTCAGCTTCCGTATGGACGGATCTACAAAGTTCCACCCCGATCATCGTTGGGCGTTTTTCCCAACAGTCTCTGCATCATGGATTCTCTCTAATGAAGAGTTTTTCAAGAGTTGGAGACAGAAAGTGTTGAGCAATGTTAAGTTTCGTTTGTCTACTGGCTTGTTAGGGCGTGATGGAAGTGTGCAAGATTACTCATACTTGCTTAAATACATTTATTCGCCCGCTTATGGCTATAATGTTGGCGGCGTGTTCAAACCCGCAGTTATCGTGGCTACTGGAAATTATCCTAATACACGCTTGTCATGGGAAAAGAACCGCGATTACAATGTTGGCATAGACCTTGGATTTTGGGATAACAGGTTTGGGCTTACTTACGAGTATTACGTTCGCTACCGCACGGATATGCTGACACCTGCTCCCGACTATTTGTACCCCGCCTCCACAGGTACCAATGGTAGTGTACCATTGATGAATTTTGGTAAGTTGAAGGCTTGGGGATGGGATTTAACGCTCACGCACAGAAACAGCATCAACAAGTTTAGGTATGACGCTGCACTCACGCTGTCATTAGGACGTGACGAGGTGATAGACTGGGGCGATGAATCCAACCAATTGGAAAACATGCGAAGAAAGGGTCAAAGCACTGGAACCACATGGATGTACGAGTCGTTAGGTTTGTTCCAAACGCAAGAAGAGATCGATAATTGGAAACTTAACCAAGACGGAACGTACAAAGGCAAAAACAAAACGATAAAGCCTGGTGATATCAAATACAAGGATCAGAACGATGATGGCGTTTTGGATGACAAAGACTTGAAACCTTTCAGAGATTCACAATATCCTGATTTCACAGGAAGTTTACGTTTGGGTGCGAGCTACAAAGGGTTCTTCGTGAGTGTCATGTTCCAAGGAGTGTCAGGTTTCAAGCAATATGTAAGCGAGATGTACTCATTAGAAAACAACAGCTTGCCCAAGTTCCAGGATTACCATCTCACAGATTGTTGGACTCCCGATAACCCCAACGCCTCGTTTCCACGTGTCAAGTTGGCAACGGCAAGAGACAACAACCGTAAAAAGTCATCGTTCTGGGTGCGAGACAACAGTTTTGTACGCTTAAAATCTGTCAGTGTTGGCTACTCGCTGCCCTCTTCTGTGTTGAGCAAACTCAAACTATCATCGCTTAGTATATCATTGATGGGTGGCAACCTTTATACATGGAGCAAGCTCAAGTACATGGATCCCGAATCGATGCGAGGATATCCTATCCAGCGCACTTATGGTATCAATGCGAATATTGGTTTCTAAACAAGGAATACATAAACTTATGATTATGAACAGAATTAGTAAATATATATTGACTGGCTTTGCCTCTTTGTCGCTTACTTTTGTGACAACAGGTTGTGACGACCTATTTAACGACGCGCCTGTTGATAAACTTGCGGAGCCGAGTATTTGGGCAAGCCCCAACCTTTTGGACGAGTACAGTTTAGTATGGTATCACAACATCTCCAACGGCTTCAGTACAATGATGTCCACAAGTTGGTTCTTGCGCTATCTGTCAAAGCCGTACACAGGATGGTTTACCGACCAAATCACCTACTCGCGTACAGAATGGAGCCGTACTATTTTCGCTGAGGAAGTTGCTGGCGAAGAAGAAGCTATCAATACTGCGGGCTTAAATGAGTGGGGCAAGGACTATGAAATGATACAGCACATCAATAGGCTGTTAGCCAATGCAAACGAAATAGCCGATGGACCACATAAAAATCGTGTTTTGGGTGAGGCTCACTTCTTTAGGGGATGGTATTACTACCAACTTCTCCGTCGTTTTGGTGCACCAATGCTTATTCAAGAATTGTACGACCCGTTGAATGATCAACGCAAATTCCCGCGTTCCTCATACGAGGAGATGGTGGCTTATATCGCTTCGGAGGCCGACAAAGCAGCCAGTCTACTCGCCGTGAGAAACGAACCAGAGAATGTGGGACGTGTAACAAAGGGTGCAGCTATCATGCTCAAGGCCAAAGCGTACTTCTGGGTGGGGTCGCCAGCGTTCCAAAACAAGGGCAAAACCATCTACGGCTTCAAGTCTGACCGTTCCAAAGAGATGATGCAAAAAGCTGTTAATGCCTATGAAGAATTGATGCGTTTGGGATGCTACTCATTAGTGCCAGTTACAGGCAATACCGAAAGTGAGATAGCCGAGAGCTACAATTCACTTTTCCGACTTCACAACAGTTCGGAGTCTATCTATGAGGTTCAACACAGTGCTGACGGTATTGTAGATGATTTCGGACACCGTCTCGACGAAGATGCTGCCTCACCATTCTTTGCTGGAACCAGTTGTGCCTATGTTCCCACCCAGAATCACGTGGATGAATATGGTATGCGAGATGGCAAAACCTATGACGCACAACATCCGTACGCTAATCGTGATTATCGCTTTTACGCCAATATTACTTATGATGGCTCAACGTATAACAAACATGAGTTTGAGATACATTATGCTGTGGATAAGGGAAAGGAGGTGCCTGGCGCTGACCTTACAAAATACGGTACCAGTCGTAACGCTGCTGTAACACGCACGGGATACTACATGCGTAAGTTTCTTGACCCTAAAACAGAGCTTTTCGGTGATAGCAAATATGGCAGCAAACAGCATTATATCATTTGGAGATATGCTGAGGCGCTGCTCGATTATGCAGAGGCTCAGTTCCGTGTGGGCAATGTTGCCAAGGCTTTGGAGGCTGTTAACGAGGTTAGAAAGAGAGTGCACATGGACGCTTTGCCCTCCATTACGCTTGAGCAGATACTTCATGAGCGTCGTGTGGAGTTAGCTTTCGAGGAGTCTATATATTGGGATTATCTTCGATTGGGAACAGCGTTCGATAAATTGAACGGTTCCACTAACCCTTTGCAGGGCATGAAGATTGTCAAGTTAGCAGATGGTACAACTACCTATACAGTCAGCGACCTGAAGAGTCAGGCTGCCGAACGGGTATTTAGAGCTAACCAATATTACTATCCCATACCTTGGTCGGAGGTGCGGTATCATGGGATAGAACAAAATGAGGGATGGCACGAGATTAAATAGTATTTCTCGTTATAGCATGCTCTTAAATTATTTATACGTCCGCGGCGCTCTTTCATAAGGGTGTCGCGGATGTTTTTTGGTTGATGCTGTTTTGTCACAGATACGTTATAAAGCGGTATTTGTAAAGGAACAAAGTTCTTATAAATAAGAGAACCGTTGCAAAAATCTAAAGAATTTAAGCTGAGATAGCCAAGTACTCAAAAATATTGCGTACCTTTGTCCGATAAAATATACTCATAGGATATAAGAAATGGCACAAGAAGATGTTTTCAAAAAGATTGTGAGCCACTGTAAGGAATACGGTTTTGTATTCCCCAGTAGCGATATATACGATGGATTGGCAGCCGTTTATGATTACGGTCAGAATGGCGTTGAACTGAAAAAAAATATCAAAGAATATTGGTGGAAAAGCATGGTGCTGCTGCACGATAACATTGTGGGCATTGATTCGGCTATCTTCATGCACCCTACTATCTGGAAAGCCAGTGGACATATAGATGCGTTTAACGACCCATTGATAGATAATCGTGATTCTAAAAAGCGCTACCGTGCTGACGTTTTGATAGAAGACCAAATCGCCAAATATGAAGAAAAGATAGCCAAAGAGGTGGCAAAGGCTGCCAAACGGTTTGGTGATGCTTTTGATGAGGCGCAGTTTAAGGCAACCAACAAACGTGTTTTGGATTATCAAGCCAAGCGCGATGCTTTACATGAGCGTTATACTGCGGCGATGCAGGGACCAGATTTGGATGAATTGAAACAAATTATAGTAGACGAGGAAATCGTTGACCCTATTAGTGGAACCAAGAACTGGACGGAGGTACGACAGTTTAATTTGATGTTTTCAACCGAGATGGGGTCGCTATCGGATGCCACGAACAAGATTTACTTGCGTCCAGAAACGGCACAAGGAATTTTCGTGAATTATCTTAATGTGCAAAAAACGGGTAGAATGAAGTTGCCCTTTGGTATTGCTCAGATAGGTAAAGCATTTCGCAACGAGATTGTGGCGCGTCAGTTCATCTTCCGCATGCGTGAGTTTGAACAAATGGAAATGCAGTTTTTCGTGAAACCCGGCACAGAACTGGACTGGTTTAAGCGATGGAAGGAGCTGCGTATGGCATGGCATCAAGCTTTAGGCTTTGGTGCGGAAAACTATCGTTTCCATGACCACGAGAAGTTAGCTCACTATGCCAATGCAGCCACCGATATTGAGTTTAAGATGCCATTTGGTTTTAAGGAGGTAGAAGGTGTGCACTCACGTACCAACTTTGACCTTTCACAACATGAGAAATTTAGTGGAAAGAGCATCAAATATTTTGACCCTGAAACCAACGAGAGTTATGTACCTTATGTTATTGAGACTTCTATTGGTGTGGATAGAATGTTCCTTTCTGTGATGTGTCACAGCTATCAAGAAGAGGAGTTGGAAGGAGGCGACAAGCGCATTGTGCTACGTCTACCTGCCGCTTTGGCACCTGTAAAGTGTGCAGTGATGCCTTTGGTGCGTAAAGAGGGATTGCCAGAAAAAGCTCGCGAGATAGTTAATTTGCTCAAATTCCACTTCAATACCAGCTATGACGAGAAAGATTCCATCGGTAAGCGTTATCGTCGTCAGGATGCAGTGGGAACACCTTATTGCGTCACAGTCGACTTCGATACGTTGAAAGATAACAAGGTAACTTTGCGCCATCGTGACACAATGCAGCAAGAGCGCATCGACATTAGTGAGCTGTGTGCGCATATTGAAGATAAGGTAAGCATTGTTAGCTTGCTGAAAAAACTACAAGCTTAAGATATTAGATATGAAAAGAAACAAGTTGTTATATCTCATGATGCTCTTATTGGGAATGGGAATCATGGCGGCATGTAGCGAAAATGATGGTGAGGTAGAGGAATTTGCCGATTGGCAAAATAAGAATGAGACCTATTTTAACCAGTTGTATGCCTCAACGCAGCAGCGTATTGCCAAGGGAGACCAAAGTTGGAAGATTATCCGTAAGTGGTCATTGCCAGAAGATAACCAACATTTTCATGCGAACTTGGGAGATTATATCATTGTACATATATTGAATGCAGGGAGCAGCACATCAGGAAGTCCTTTGTACACCGATTCGGTCAAGGTGAATTATCGGGGACGTTTAATCCCATCTGCGACCTATACAGGAGGTTATGTCTTTGACCGTAGTTATAATGGTAAGTACAATCCACAGACAATGCGTCCTGCAAAGTTTGCAGTGAATGGTTTGGTAGATGGCTTTACCACCGCATTGATGCATATGACGATAGGAGATCGCTGGGAAGTGTATATACCACACCAGTTAGGGTATGGTAACAAAGAGCAATCGAACGGAACTATTCCAGCTTATTCAACCCTTATTTTTGATATCGGATTAGCAGGCTTTTATCGTGCAGAGGCTCCTACAGTTCGAGCCAGCGCATCCACAGGAAAGTGGATAGAGCGGTAATTTGCACCGTTGAAAATGATATTTGAGCGAGCAGTTTTATGTTGAAACTGTTCGCTTTCTTTTTCTTGGCAACTTTGTACTGCATACGGTCGGGGTGGATATGCTTAACTCGGTTTTGTTGATTTAGGTCAAGAATCAATATATTTCATCGCCTTTTGTCCTATTTTTCTTTGTTGTGTGCGGAAACAGCCGTATCTTTGCAACGTCAATAAGACAAAAAGGAGATGCCGAGAGGCATCCATTGAATACGATTAAAGATATTATTTGAGAGATATACTTAGGTTATTAGTTTTTAAGGTAAAAGCGAATATTCAGGTATCGTCAGGTATTAGATAAGGTGAAAAGACAGTAAGGGTAACAAAGGTATTAGTCGTTAGGTAAAAAGAAGGATATTAGTTCAAGGTCGAAGATAAAGGATAACCAATAGGTAGATGGTTTAGAGGTAAAATCTAGGATTGTTAGTAAGGAAAAATCTTCAATAGCGGTAGACTCCATAGAGAAGGAGTAAAGACAGGAAAAAGATTGTTTAGGACAAGATGAAAAGCCAAGTTGCAGCATTGCTGCACTGGCTATGCTGGGGGTGGGACAAACAGTTCGAAGAAGATTCCCCCATTTTTTGAGAAACTTCATGATTAAATAGAATATCAACAGCGATTTCACAGACAAAGTGAGTCGCTTTTTTGTTATAGCGAGTCTTTTATTTAATAACGGTCTCCACATCAAAAACAGCACCGACAATGTCGTGTATGTAATACTGGTGGAACGCTCTATGGAAGGATAATTAAATCAGAAAATTCTTTACAAAGAGCCTCTCAAAACTCGCGTGAAAACAACCAACGGCAAAGTGGGTCGCAAATACGCGAGAAATGAGCGATGTTCATAATTTGTTGCTGTTGAAGATGTTACGCTGATATCTTTTCTTTTCATTCTCATTTTTACGATTTTTTGTCGATTAAAGCATTGATATAAGCTTAGAATTTGCATGCTTTAAGGCTGCTATGGTATGTGAATAACACCTCTAATACATGTTTCCAAGACCGTTAAGTTAATGTTCTAACACGAAGAGACCTCAATTTTATCAAAATCGGCATCATTTTGTTGGTCGTTTGCCTATTGATTTTTTCTATTTCGCAGATTTTAGATAGTCGTTTTTTGGTAAATTTATACGACAAAAAACTTGTTTTGAAAGCGCTTTCATCGTTTCAAGTTCACTCCAAAAATCGGCAGCGATATTTTTGTTTGTCTTTTGCGATTTTCTTTCAAATTTCAGTATATGTAAATTTTAATCTGTATCTTTGTGCGAGAATAAAGAGGAATGTTTTCGAGTAAAAAAAGTGAAGCTTTATTAGCGAATATTCGTGAAAATAGGACATTAACGCGAGGCGAAAAGCTCAATTTAATTGTAGAGTTGAGTATTCCGTCAATTCTTGCGCAGATAACCACTGTGTTAATGTTCTTTATAGATGCCTCCATGGTAGGCCATTTAGGCACCGAGGCGTCGGCTTCTATCGGTTTAGTGGAAAGTACCACGTGGCTATTGGGCAGTGTTACTGCCGCTGCATCGATGGGTTTCTCGGTGCAAGTAGCCCATTTTATTGGAGCCAATGATTTTGTGAAAGCCCGACAAGTGTTTCGGCATGGACTGATTTGTACCCTGATGTTGAGTGTGGTAATAGCCTTCATTGCACTTTTTATTTATCAACCCTTACCCTTTTGGCTGGGAGGTACATCGGATATTGCACGTGATGCCTCCCTTTACTTCTTAGTGTTTGGATTAGCCATGCCTTTCATGCAACTCGCCAGCTTGACAGGAGCCATGCTAAAATGCTCTGGAAATATGCACATTCCGAGTATTATCAGCGTGGGGATGTGCGTGATGGACGTCGTCTTTAATTATTTTTTCATTTATGTGTTGCATTTGGGCGTGTTGGGCGCCGCATTTGGTACGGCTACTGCCTTTTTAATAGGTTCGTTACTTCAAGCCTATTTTGCCATTTTTCGTAATAAGATACTGTCACTTGGACAAGATCACGAGCCATTTCGGTGGATGAGTAACTACGTTAAAAATGCCTTGAAAATTGGTGCACCCATGGCGGCTCAATCCATATTGATGAGTGGTGCACAGATTGTGAGTACCATTATTGTGGCACCGTTGGGCAAAGTTGCAATTGCAGCCAATACTTTCGCCATAACGGCAGAAAGTTTATGCTATATGCCAGGTTATGGAATTGGCGAAGCAGCAACTACGCTTGTAGGACAAAGTGTGGGTGCGGGGCGTTATGACGTGTGTAAAAGTTTTGCCTATATGACGGTATTTTTAGGAATGGCAGTGATGTCCGTCATGGCAGTGTTGATGTATATTTTTGCACCAGAAATGATAGGTATTCTTACACCTGTTGAGGAAATCCGTGTGTTGGGCATTCAGAGCTTGCGAATTGAGGCGTTTGCAGAGCCATTCTTTGCAGCTGCCATTGTGACGTATAGTGTATGTGTAGGTGCTGGCGACACCTTGAAACCTGCCATCATGAACTTGCTGTCCATGTGGTGCGTTCGACTTACGTTAGCAGCAATGTTGGCGCCACAGTATGGATTGAAGGGAGTATGGATAGCCATGGCCATAGAATTATGCTTGAGAGGATGTATCTTCCTATATCGGTTGTTTTCTGGGAAATGGCTACATCAGCTGCATCAAATAAGTTTGTAGGCTTAGAACTTGGGAAAATCATAATATTTTTATAATTTTGTGGCTGTCGTTTTTGTTAAACGAGGTGTGCAAATAGCTAATATTGCACAAATCTAAATCTTTATAATAAGCAATAAATAAAAACAATTGTATGGAAACCGAAAAACTCAACCAAGTGATTAGCCCTTTCCTCATCGAGGGAACTGTTAGTAAAATTTCACCTTTAGGAAATGGACTTATCAATGACACTTATAAGATTGAAACAAAAGAGGATAATTTTCCCGATTATGTTTTGCAACGTGTGAATAATGAAGTGTTTACAGATGTTGATTTGCTACAGCACAATATTGAGGTGGTGACCAATCACATTCGTGAAAAACTACAAAAACAAGGTGAGTCTGAGTTGGACAGAAAGGTGCTTCGTTTCATTCCAACGAAGGAGGGAAAGACCTACTTTAAGGATAGTGATGGCAAGTACTGGCGAATTAGTGTATTTATCCCAGATGCCAAAACGTATGAGTTAGTAGATGCAGCTCACTCGTACGATGCAGGCAAGGCATTTGGGCATTTTCAGTCAATGCTAACAGATGTACCGGAACAATTAGGCGAGACGATACCTGATTTTCACAACATGGAACTGCGTATGAATCAGCTGAGGGAAGCTGTTGAGGCTAATCCCGTCGGCAGGGTGGCAGAAGTGCAAGATATGTTGGACGAATTAGAGACACATGCCAACGAGATGTGCAAGGCAGAACAGTTATATCGTGATGGAAAACTGAAAAAGCGTATCTGCCACTGCGATACCAAGGTGAATAATATGTTGTTTGACGAGAATGGCAACGTGCTTTGCGTCATTGATTTAGATACTGTCATGCCGAGCTTTATCTTCTCAGATTATGGCGATTTCTTACGAACAGGGGCTAATACGGTAGCCGAAGATTCCTCCGAATTTGATAAAATAGACTTTAGAATGGATATCTTCGAGGCGTTTACAAAAGGGTATTTAGAGTCTGCTCATCATTTTTTAGAGCCCATTGAAATAGAAAATTTACCCTACGCAGCCAAATTGTTCCCATTTATGCAATGTGTGCGCTTCTTGGCAGATTATATCAATGGTGACACCTATTATAAAATTAAGTATGACAAGCATAATTTAGTTCGTGCCAAAAACCAGCTCTGTCTCTTCAGAAGTGCTTGTACACACGAGCCAGCAATGAGGACATTTATCAAGGCATGCTTAAATGAAATCCAATAGGAATGAAGACATTAAATATACAAAAATTGCACCAACGTCCATCCGCAGCCGCGATGATACCTGGCATCATGGATTCTCAGAAGATTGCGTTTGAGACTATTTCGGTTGCCAATTGGCGTGAGCAATATCCATATACACCGCAGGTGCGGTTTCGTATGGCTCATGATGAGGTGGCTGTTTATTTGCACTACTGTGTGTCTGAAGACAGCGTGCGAGCTGTGGCGACCGAGGATAACGGACGTGTTTGGGAAGATTCATGCTGCGAATTCTTTTCACAGCCTGCAGATGATGATACCTATTATAATATAGAGTGTAATTGTGCAGGTACCATTTTAGTGGGTTGTGGCAAAGGAAGAGAAGGACGCGAGTTGGCTCCACTATCAGTTCTTGAAAAGATTGACCGTTGGTCAACTTTTGGACGTAGTTCTTTTGAGGAACGAGTGGGAACATACGATTGGCAATTGGCACTTATCATCCCTTTGAGTACATTCTTCCAACATCAAATAAAACCCTTGAGTGGGCGAACTATTCGTGCCAATTTCTATAAGTGTGGCGATGCCTTACAGAAACCACATTTTCTGTCTTGGAATCCTATTGATATAGAGAAGCCCGATTTTCATCGCCCAGATTTCTTTGGTGAGCTAACATTTGAGTAGACGAGTAGCAAGGCGTTTCTCATTCTCTCCTTTTCGATAAGCTGTTTAGGAAAGAATTGATTAACTTTGCAACCTATGAGGAAAATCTTTAGAAAGATGGCGGTGGCGCCAACTTCGGTGTTGGTTTTGATGAGTATCGTGCTGCTGTTCATGGCTTGTGGTGATAAGCACCGGAAAGAAACAAAAGAAAAGCAAGTTGATATTGCTATTGACGATAGTCTGCGTTCTCGGTTGGCAGCATTCGCACAAGACCGCAGGGTGCAGGGTAAGTTTGCCTTTCATGTGTACGACCTTACAGCGGACAAGCCCGTATATGGTTACCAAGAAACCTTATCACAACCTTCAGCCTCGTGCTTGAAGTTGCTTTGTGGCGTGGCGGGTCTTCACCTCTTGGGCAGCGACTATCTGTACATTACAGGCTTGTATCAGCGAGGAAAGGTGTCTGATGGTGTCCTTCAGGGCGACCTGACCTTCAAGGGAAGCCTTGATCCACAGCTCACCGAACAGGAACTTGTGCGATTTGGGCAGGCTGCAAAGAAGCGAGGAATCAATAAGGTGAATGGCAAGATTTATGTAGATCTCGTGATACAGGAACCTGTGAAAAGCGAAGAGCATTGGTATCCTTGGGATTTATCTTTCAGTCGATACGGTTTGTTTTACAAAGGTGCGCCTCGGGTGATGAAGAGTTTGAAGAGTGTGATGCACACTCAGGGTATCGCTTTCGCTGATAGTCAGGTGGTGTTGGGTACGATGCCTGCTGGTTCAAAGGTTATTTACAGATACGGTACCCCTATCCATCGCATTGTTAAGCGCATGTGGAAGAACAGTTCCAACACCCAGTCCACCGCACTGCTGTACACCATTGGCAACCGTATTAACACGCAAGCCGACCTAACAGCCACGGGAGTTGCATATCTTAGAAAGTTTTTAAGGGAAGATCTCGGTATGACCGACACTTCATTGGTCGTACACGATGGGTGTGGTTTGTGTACTTACAATCATCTTTCTCCCCAAGCGTTGACGGCGATTCTCGTGTATGGCTATAAGGATAAGAATCTCTATACGATGCTCATGCAGAACTTGGCAATTGCAGGTGTAGATGGTTCGTTGGCTCATGAGATGACAGGACCAAAGACAGGGGGAAAGATACACGCCAAGACGGGTACCCTGTCTCATCCTTATGGCATCAGCTCACTGGCGGGTTATTGCCGTGGAAGCAACGGACACGACTTGGCATTTGCCGTAATGAGCAGCGAGATGTCTGTCCTCGATGCCCGCGTGTTGCAACGCAGGTTGTGCGAGAAACTTGTTGAGTGACCTATATGATTTTACGGAAATGCCGTGTATCAATATCACGATTGGAGCATTGATACACGGCATTTCGCATCTTTTGTCTTCCTATCCTATCACTCGTATAGGTGCGGATATCGATAAGTTCCATAGACATGAACTGGTATTGAAGTCGAAGTATAGAATCCTACCAAGCCTGTTCCGCCATTTACATTGGATGGCATCTTGATGGGACCGGTCAAGTCGTTGTAGTCATCATAGTATGTTGACTTCTTCAAATTCATGGCCTTCAGATAGTAATAGGCCGCTGATGTGTACGATGAGATGGTTGCTACCAGGTCAAGCGATGTCTTTATATCTGGATCAGATATCCTATTGAATGGGTACAGTTTGGAATATACGCTGATGGAACATTCCTTTCCGTTGAACAAAAGATCATTGAAGACGCCCAGCCGGTTCATCACATTGTTGGGTGAGGCAAAGCCCATGTCGGTTGAAGGTGTGTAGACTCTGCCTTCCATGATGATTGGGTCGCCCGTGGCAATGTACGAACTGCCCATGTCGCTGGCGAAATATCGGTAGGTGGCCTCTTTTCTGTGTAGCGTGTAGTTAAACTGTGTGTTCATGGTTGTCTGGTATCCAGCCAGCGTCAGACGGTAATAATCGGCTCGCTTTCCGTTGTCTTGAAATGAGAGACTAATCTTATACAGGTTGTCTACTCGCGCCATTTCATATTCGTCCACATAGCTTACATCCTTGACAAACTCGGTGCTGATACGCTCAATCTTGTCAATGGGCTGCGGCACCGTTTCCTCAATAGTAGCCTGATAGTTGTTGTCAGGTGTAGATACTTCGATGCGTACATGGTCGCCTGGGTTGAAACGGCCATGAATAATGTATTGCTCCGAACCCGCTGGAAGCTCACGAACGGTCTCGCGCAGGTTTCCATTGACCGATACTTTGATAGTGGCATCGGTGACAATCGTAGGATGATCAATGCCCGTGAACGACACCAACAGTCTGTTAACGGTGCTGTCGGCATTGATGAATCCATTTACCGACAGTTGCTTGCTGGCCGTCTTCGTGTCAAGCTCCAACTCGTTCTCGCATGCTGACAAACCGAAGAGCATGACCGAGAGGCAACAATATATGTAAGTTTTCATTCTGATCATTGTCATTAGAATTTATAAGTGAGGGTGAATGACGGCAAACAGGGTAGCAACGTGAATTTGGTTAGCTTGTTCGGCTGTTCCTTTGCGTACTCGTCAGTCTTTCTGAGTATGAAGTTTGGGTTCATTGCATTATAGGCGTTGTACACGCTGACGTTCCATGTTCGCTCAACGCCTCGTTTCAGTGTCTTGCGGAAATTGATGCCTAAGCAGAGCAGGTGCGTAGGCGGAAGTCTGTAGTTGTTGCGACTTGATACATAGCTACTCTCTTCCGTGCCTTCGGGAGTCATCTCAAATCCTTTCTGCAAGGAAATCGTTGCGGTTGCTCCGGAGTAGAACGACCATGTCGCATCCAAGTCGATGCGCTTGGTCATCTTCCAGTTTGCTACCATATTTACGTTGTGTCGCCTGTCGTAGGTGAAGGGGAATCGCTCTCCACCATTCACGCCACTGTCCTTGCTAAACTTTCGGTCGCTCTTGGAAAGCGTGTACGACAGCCAGCCTGTTGCGCGTCCTGTAGTGCGTCGCAACATCAGTTCGATGCCTTTTGAACGTCCCTCGCCCATGCTGACCAAACGCTCCCAGTTGCCCGAGAATCCCATAAAGCTCATGCCGTCCTTGTATTCCAGCACGTTGTTGAGCAGCTTGTAATAGCCTTCCGCCGACAGTTCCCATCCTTTCCAGCCTGTGTAGTAGGCGCCAACACTGTATTGTCTCGACCTTTCTGGTTTGATGTTGTCGGTGATGGGAACCCACAAGTCGGTGGGAAGGGCAATGGGCATCGAGGTGAGCAGGTGGATATATTGCGACATCTCGCTGTACGATGCCTTCAATGCCACGTCGGGCAGGGCTTGCCAGCGCAGCGAAACACGCGGTTGAAACGTGAGGTACGACTTATTTCTGACATGGAACATTGACACAGACCCACCAGCGTTGAGGGTAAGCGATGGCAGAATCCGCCAATCGTCCTCGGCATAAGCTAAGGCTTCGTGAGCGTAGATGGGATTGCTGGGGGAAGAATACTCGCCCGATCTGTTGACCTTTCCATCCTTTCCCTCTTCGGTGAAGCTGTTTCCAGAAGTCTCTGGGCTGAAGGTATGATAGGTGTAGGACGACCCGAATTTGATTCTATGTGAGGGAAGCGGCTCGTAATCAAAGTCGATGGCGGCTGACCAGTCCCGTATTTTCGACTGGTAGCTGGCGCTGCTCTTCTCAAGTATGTCGGTGCGCCACGAGTGTTCGTAGCTGTCCAAGTGCATGTTGTAATGGTTGTAGGCAGCTGTGATGTTGGCAAAGAGGTTGTTACTGAAGATGTGGTTCCATCGCAGTGAGGCGATGGTGTTTCCCCAGTTGATGTCGTCGCCGTAGGCAGAATTGATTTCGAAGCTGGATGAGCTGTAGCGGTCCTTGTAGTCTTCTTTCAACATGTCGTGTCCTCGGTACACACTCAGATACAAACGGTCCGTATGCGAGAAGCGGTGGTTGAGCTTGAAGTGAAGGTCGTAGAATTGGTAGCCAAATTTCTCGTCGCCCTTCATAAACGGTTGCAGCACCCAGTTGATGTAGGTGGTGCGCGCCGAGAAGTTGAACGATGTGCGATTCTTTACGATAGGCCCTTCCAACTGCACCCTGCTGGTGAGCAAACCCAGCGATGCCGTTCCGTGAAAGTGGTTCATGTCGCCATCCTTTGTCCTCACATCGATGACCGATGACAATCGCCCGTTGTAGCGTGCGGGGTAGGAACTTTTGTAGAAGGTGACCTTCTTTAAGGCCTCTGGTGTGAACACCGAGAAGAAGCCAAACAGGTGGTCAATCTTGTAGATGGGCGTGCCGTCAAGCAAAATCAGGTTCTCGTCGCCATTGCCTCCCCTGACGTAGAAAGCCGATCCACCATCTGATCCCGGCTGCACGCCAGGCATGAGCTGTATGGTTCTGATGACATCCGTCTCACCAAGCAGTGAGGGCGTGTGCTCTATCTGGCTTACACCGATGTCTGTCACGCCCATGCCGGTGGCGAGGATTCCCGCATTGTCTTTCGCCGATGATACCACCACTTCTGGCAGGTTGGCGGATGGTGCCAGTTGGATGTTGATGACGGTGTCTTTGTTCAACACAAATGACTTCTGCATGCGTGCGTAGCCTACATACGAATAGCTCACCTGAACTTGTCCAGCGGGGAGCGTCAGCGTGTAGAATCCATACGAATTGGTTGTGGTCCCCATGTGACTGATAGCGTCCTGAACGGTTGCCCCGAGGAGTGTTTCACTGGAGTGGATGTCCTTGACATATCCGCTGATGGTGATGCGCTTTTGGGCTGAGGCCGCAAGACACAGTAAGGCGACCAAGCATAATACACATTTTTTCCAAATGTTCATAAATACAAAAAACGTCTTGCCTTCTTGCTTCGAAGGCGTTACTAAAGAATGAGTTATAAGAAACTGGCTACAAAATTAGTAAAAAAGCAGGATGCAGACACTATGACACCATCATATTTTTTCGACGAACGTTTTTTTTAACGCTTATCAATATTGATGATAATTTTTTATTTACCTTTGTACTCCCCATAAGCCATGCCCGTTTGAGGCTCTTGGTCGCAGGGGACAGTGGTGCCAGCAGTTGTAGTTTTGCTTGCATTCATTAATTGATAGGAGAAAGAAACATGGATCATTTACCATTACATGATATACCGATGTTGGTGTCCGCCATTAATTTTTTGTTGCGTGATGAGGAGTTCGACAATCTTGACCAAATCTGTTATCACTTCAATGTTGATAGGGAAGATCTGGAAAAGCGTCTGGCTGCTGCGGGATACTCTTATTCTACGGAGCATAAAAGATTTTGGTAACCGTCTATGAGTTCTGTATATGGACGAAACTTATCTACTTTGCACTTGTTAACTCGTCAACTTAAAAACTTCCCCTCATGATAACCAAAGATAGTATCGAGACCGCTTACTGCTTTTTTCATCAGAAGTGGCAAGTATATCGTAATTCCACCATGGAGTGGCAGAAAGAGGACATAGAATATGCTATTAGTTCGTATGTGGAGCGTATGAATCAAGAATTATATGCACTGTTGTCACAGGGAAGAGAGGAATATTTGCAGCAACCAGAAACCTTTGCTTTTGACTTGGCAGATGCCGTTGACAAGTTAGATAAAATGAAGAATGACAAGTAAAGCCCCTACTCATCAGAGTGCAGCCTTTACTTGTCATTCAGCGTGGAGTTATGGACAGTTAGTTATTTAAATCCGAAAATGTCTTTCAGTTTCTGCCAAAAGCTTGAGTGCTCAACTTTGTCAGCAGCCTTGTCAACAGTCTGACTGACATCGTCACTCTTTTCTTTGACAAATTTAGCTGCCTCTTGAACTTTCTCGTTGTCTTTCATCTTTTCAGCAAGTTCTTCTGTTTTTTCTTTCACCGTTTCAGAAGCTTCTTTTGTTTTATCGCGTATTTCTTCTACTACGTTCTTCGTAGTGTCTTTTACGTCTTCTACAGCTTCCTTCGTTTTCTCTTTCACATCTTCGGCTGTGTCTTTTGCTTTTTCTTTCAAGTTTTTAGCTGTCTCTTCCACTTTTTCTTTGGCCTTTTCACAGTTCTCGTCTTTATTCGTCTCATTTAGAGCCTTTTCAACTTTCTGTTTCGCCTCTTGAACATGTTCGTTCTTTTCTAAAGAGTCAATCTCTTTTTTTACCTTCTCTTCAGCTTTATCCACAACCTCCTCGGCTTTATCTTTCGCCTTGTCAGCCTTTTCTGCAACCTTATCAGCAGCTTTTTCTACTTGATTTTCAACTTTATCGACTTTCTTTTCTGCCTTATCTTTCAATTCATCAGCAGTCTTTTTCATTTCTTCTTTATCCATGTTTTTTTAAATTAAAGGGTGATGCTTTTTTACTTGTAGACAAGTATTGCTTTCAAATTTATATCTTGTATCGCAAATATACTGAAAATAAATGAATTAACAAAGCATGCAGACAAATATTTACAAATGATTTCTGACAAACTTCATACTTATGAAACTTGATAGAATTTTTCTTACTTTTTCTTACTTTCTTCCTCTTCTTTCATGATGTGCTCACGATAATTTTTTAGTTGTTCGGTTTCCTCTTTACTGAGTTGTGGGTAACTCATCTGAAGTTCTTCCAAGCGTTCACAGATAATATTGCTAACGGCATAGCGCATAAACCATTTATGGTCAGCTGGTATAACATACCATGGAGCATAATCAGTGGATGTCTTGGTCAGCAATTTGCCATAAGCGTCCATATAGCAATCCCAGTATTGGCGCTCTTCTAAGTCTGCGGAAGAGAATTTCCAATTCTTTTCTTCCCTGTTCAGTCGTTTTAAGAATCGTTTCTTTTGCTCCTCTTTCGACACATTGAGGAAGAACTTGATGATAACTGTTCCCGTCTCTGTGAGATAGCGTTCAAAGTCATTAATGTGGCTATAGCGTTTTTCCCAAAACTTTTCATTGACATCGTCTATTTTGTCTATCCCAGGAATTTGTCCACCTACAAATATTTCAGGATGAACTCTACCTACCAGTACGTCCTCGTAATGCGAGCGGTTGAAGATGCCGATGCGTCCCCGTTCAGGTGCATTCTTTTGTATGCGCCACAAATATCCGTGATCCAGCTCCTTATCCGATGGCTTTTTAAAAGAGAATACCTGACATCCTTGTGGATTGATGCCCGACATCACATTCTTAATAGTTCCATCCTTGCCAGCTGCATCCATAGCTTGGAACACTATCAGCACAGCATATTTGTTAAAAGCATAGAGCTTGTCTTGCAGAGAAGCCAACACCTTAATATTCTCTTTGAGCAGCTTCTTACCTTGGTCTTTGGTTAATGTTGCCGTATCATCAGTTTCAAAATCTGCAACCTGATGCTTCTTCCCTGGTTCGGCTATCAGCTTTTTTAATAAATCTTTGTCCATGGTGTTTTGTATTTTATGGTTAATGTTATGACGACTCTGTTATATGAAATCTTTAGAAATGTCTTGACAAGAATACATCGACTTTAATCTCGTACGTACTTCACTTTCTCTAAATTATTCAATATTGATTATCAATGATTTACATTTACATGATACAAATAAGTTTCCTCAATTTGAGTACTATTGATTAGAAAATATCTTGGATGTTGTCATCTTATTTATAACAAAAATTAATACATACTTGGAATTGTAGGATATTTAGTCCTAATATAGGCATTTGCAATAGCAACTCCAATAGGAGTTATAGTAAAATACATAGGCAGTTGATTCCACCATATACGCGCATTTCGGAGATTTTCAAATTTATCCCATTCTTTGATAAGATTTGTTTTTAATGAATCAATATTACGTCCATCCTTGTACGTTATTTCCGAAAGATGTTTAAATGCAAGAAATTGTTCTCGATTTAATGGTATTTGCAATTCTTGTGATCCAATATTTACTGTTGCTGTAATAGTATTTCCTTCCGCAAAATGTTCAGGTGAATACGTACATAAAAGGAAACCTTCTCTAAGAGGATGTTCCTTAAATAGAGGTAAAGTTAGATTCACTGTATTTGTATTCCCTCCGTTTTGCTCATTAGAAACTTCGATTTTTTCTTTAAGATCATTTAATCCAACAGCGCCCAATTCTAATAGGATTTCGTTGTATTCCACTGATTTCCTCTCAATTCCAATAGGCAAGTGTTTTAATTTATTCGATAGGAATTCTTCCATCTTCTTGAATGATTCTATTCCTGATGAACCGATTCGGATTGCAGAAAGCACATCTAAATTCTCAATCCACTGATTACCTATAGGTAAATTAACACCACAAAGAATCTGCTTATATAAATCATCAAGATTTCTTAATTGTATATGTATATCAAAAGCATTTGAAACATACCTACTTATCGCATAGAAAATAGACAACCCTACTAAACTAGATTCTGGAATTTGATCTATAATCTCAATTGCTTTTGATATTCCTAACGTCCTTTCTCTATTACCATTTTGCTCAGCACGATGCACAATTAACTCTGAAAGCATATCTAAGTCTCTTTCTTCTCCACTTGACGCTGCTGACATTTGCGCTTTTCTTATAACAAATTGAAAAGCAGGATCACCGAAAATTCTTAGAGCCTCATCATGTTGTTTCATCTTTGGCATTATTTTATCTTCTAGTGCCATCACACGCTCTTGCGCAATACCTTGAGCTTCATGAGTCCAATTAGCTTTCGCAATAGCATATTCTTCTTTACAAATATCACGAGCACGTGTTTCATCAATTCCGCCTATATTTGTAGTATTATAGTAGTTATTCACAGTACCTGCTTGTACTTGTGTAGAATTATCGCCTGCAGTTTGTTCACTTTTGCTCATTTCCGTTATAGTTATTTACGATTCCTGATTGACTTTGGGTAGCATTATCACCTGCAGTTTGGTTCAAATTAGTCCTTTGGTGGATACCTATTTTATAACCGATAGTTCCCCCTAAGATTAGTCCTAATATTGTACTTATAATGGTAGTTCCTATGCCATCAAAAATCCATTGGTAATTTTCCATATAACATTATACTTATTGATTTGATCTTCGTTAATTTATTCTTGCTCATAATAATACGAATAGTCAATACCCTTCATAAACATTTCTCTGTCATCAATCTTTGTAGTGAGTGCTGGTAGCACTAAAGCCTTGATGTGTGTACTATCAGAAACACTTTCACGCATTGCAGACAAATATTCGTTCTTATCAATTTGACTCCAATCCACACACCGCTTGAGAGAACGCTTCAGCATGAGGTCAAGCCAAATACGAGTGCTGCGACCATTGCCTTCCATAAATGGATGAGCTACGTTCATTTCGACATACTTGTCCAATATTTCATCGAAGGTGTTTTCTGGCATTCTTTCAATCGTTTGTAGCGTAGCAGGGAAGTGCATACAATTAGCAAAGGTAAAACCACCTTTTGAAATATTTTTGGTACGGATTTGTCCTGCAAAGTCATACAATCCTCCAAAGAGATAAGCATGTATCTGTTGCAGACACTTGATACTGCCAGGTTCTGCCGTTTGCAAGATGCCACTTTCAAAGAGTTGATAAGCTTTTTTCTTACTCTGCCCATCAATGGTGTTGTCGCTGTAGGTAAACCAATCAAGAAAGTCATTAGCACGATTGTTGGGGTAGTTCTTTGCCAACAATATAACATCCTCACTATTAAGAACATCTGCCACGCGTAACTTCCCATCAGGAGCTTCAAACTTGAAGTCGTGAGTGGCACTCACGACTTCGACATCTTTTTGCTTCAACTTCCTTTTAAGCCATCGCCAATAGTTACTGGCTTTAGTATAGTCTGGTTCATTGTTAATAGCACGAACAATATCTGTTGCTGAGAACCACCAACAGTTTTGTTCCTCATCCCATACCGCCCTCACTTCACGGTCGTTGAAAAAACGAATAGATTTTTTATGCTCTACCATAATAAAGTTACTCATCTGGGGTGTTAATCAATTCCTTTGGATTGACTTGTAAAATCTCTGCTATCTGAAATAGCAATTCGAGGCTTGGCTGTCGACGATTGCAAACATATGAGTTCACAATAGTGAAACTCTTACCGAGTTTCTCTGCAAGCCATGTTTGCTTAATCCCTTTTTCGGTCAGCACCTCTTTTATTCTGTTGGTTGGACTTTCCATCAATGTGATATGATTATATGCAAATATAATAAATATTATTTTATAGGTAGCTAATAAAGAAAAGATATTTTCTCCTCCTCTGTCAAAAGTTATATATCTACAATTCTATTTACAATTTTTATTTTGTAGATACCGATGTATCAGACTATCCACTTTTGCTTTCAGTTACATGTGGTCATTATCCGTTTACTTTTTGGTACTTTTACTGATAGTTGGGGCACTCATTTTTTCGCCTGATATAGATTCGGCGCCATTAGAAATATCTTGACAAATGATGCTAAATGCTTCGATTATTTTCGCCAATCAATACTTTTGTCGAAAATATCGTCGTATTTTTCAGTCTCGTATAATTCAATGTAAATCAGTGCGTTTTGCAATTATTCGTTTTTATGATACGCTCTCATCAAAGTTGAAGCATGGAGATAAGGGCATTAACTCATACAAATAGGCAGGGAAAGTGGTGTGAATAGCCACTCTATTACCATGACATAGCACGGCGGAGAGATGAAAAAATGGGAAAAAGTCATTGCTTTTTGCATTTTTGAACTGCGGACAGTCAGTTTTTTGCCACACAATTTGTGCTTTTACCTTTTTTTACTACCGATTGAAAAGCTATTTTCAAGATTTTGAAGTACTTATTTTTATGATATTTTATTGACAAAATACAGCTTAAAAGGTAGTGGAATGACGAACGAGATGTTTTTGAATATGGCATCAAAAAGTAAGCCGTGCACACCATATTTCCTTATAATAAATATTTGCGAATATGCAGAAACACTGTGCTGTAATATATTCCAACCTTTTTAGCAATGTCCCAGTCGAGTGACAATCTTCAAGTTCAAGCTGATAAGTCTTTACATCCGATAGTGTTTCTCTTTCTCCTTTATCGTAAAGAATGCAGATTAAATGATCCTTGTAAATCAGTTTTGCAAACACATATCATTCCAATGCATCTAATAATTCTAAGTTTGGATAGAAATGTAAGCATAGGAATGATTGACAATAGCAACATTTAAGCATTGTTCGAAAACAAAAATCCCAGTAGCTTGTTGCGCTACTGGGATTCACTTGTATTTACTAATTAGCTTTTATTCAGCTTTACTTCACTTCCTCAAAGTCTGCATCTTGGACAGTGTCGTCGGTTGTGCTACCTTGAGACTGTTCGCCACCTGCTTGCTGTTCACCAGTAAAGCCTGCGTCTGCACCTGGCTGAGCGCCACCTGCTTGTCCATACATTTGGGCACTGACAGCTTGCATGACGGTATTCAGGTTATTGATGGCAGTATCAATGGCTGCTACATCGGCATTCTTGTGTGCGTCTTTCAACTGTTGCAAAGCACTTTCAATGTTAGGCTTCTGGTCGGCTGGAATCTTGTCACCGTTGTCCTTCAAGAAGTTCTCTGTAGTGAAGATCATAGAGTCTGCCTGATTCAGCTTGTCCACCTTCTCACGTTCAGCCTTGTCAGCAGCAGCGTTTTGTTCTGCCTCAGCCTTCATACGGTCGATTTCTTCTTGACTCAAACCGCTTGAAGCTTCAATTCTAATCTTCTGTTCCTTGCCTGTAGCCTTGTCTTTTGCCGATACATTCAAGATACCATTGGCATCGATGTCGAAAGTTACTTCAATCTGTGGAACACCACGACGTGCAGGAGCTATACCTTCGAGATTAAACTGTCCAATGCTTTTGTTTTGTGATGCCATTGGACGTTCACCTTGTAATACATGGATAGTCACAGCCGTTTGGTTGTCTACTGCGGTAGAGAATGTTTCGCTCTTTTTGGTAGGAATGGTTGTGTTGGCATCAATCAATTTGGTCATTACACCACCCATGGTTTCAATACCCAATGTTAGCGGAGTTACGTCAAGCAATACGATGTCACCAACGCCACTCTCTTTATTCAAGATAGCTCCTTGAATAGCGGCACCAATAGCAACTACCTCATCAGGGTTCACTCCCTTTGAAGGCTCTTTACCAAAGTAATTCTTTACTAAGGTTTGTACAGCAGGAATACGGCTTGAGCCACCTACAAGAATCACTTCATCAATATCTGATGTGGATAGCTTAGCGTCCTTAATAGCGTTTTGACAAGGAACCAAGCAAGCCTGAATCAAGTCATGTGCCAACTGCTCAAACTGCGATCGTGTTAGCGTCTTTACTAAGTGTTTTGGCACGCCTCCCTCTGCCGAGATATAAGGCAAGTTGATTTCTGTAGATGTAGTACTTGAGAGTTCAATCTTAGCTTTCTCTGCAGCCTCTTTCAAGCGTTGCATAGCCATAGGATCTTTTCGCAAGTCAATTCCTTCGTCAGCTTTGAAACCGTCTGCCAACCACTCGATAATCACTTGGTCAAAGTCATCACCACCTAAGTGTGTGTCACCATTGGTAGAAAGCACTTCAAACACGCCACCGCCAAATTCCAAGATAGAGATATCAAAAGTACCACCACCAAGGTCGAAAACAGCAATTTTCATATCCTTGTGGGCCTTGTCAACACCGTATGCCAAAGCTGCTGCCGTAGGCTCGTTGACAATTCGCTGAACTTTAAGACCAGCTATCTCGCCTGCCTCTTTGGTTGCCTGACGTTGTGAGTCAGAGAAATAAGCAGGAACGGTAATCACAGCATCGGTAACTTCTTGTCCTAAGTAGTCTTCAGCGGTTTTCTTCATTTTCTGAAGAACCATGGCTGATATTTCCTGTGGGGTATATTTCCGTCCTTCAATGTCTATTCTTGGGTAGCCATTTTCGTCTACCACCTTAAAGGGTACGCGCTCAGCTTCTTTTTGGCTCTGTGCATAAGTTTCACCCATGAAACGTTTAATGGAGTAAACGGTGTTCACAGGGTTGGTAATAGCTTGACGCTTAGCTGGGTCACCAACCTTACGCTCGCCATCTTTTACAAAACCTATTACAGAAGGCGTTGTGCGTTTACCTTCACTATTAGCAATTACCACAGGCTCATTGCCTTCAAATACAGCAACACATGAATTTGTTGTTCCTAAGTCAATTCCAATAATCTTTCCCATATTTATATTGTTTTTTTTAGTTTACGAGTTTATAAATTTATAAGTTTACGAGTTCACATGTAATATTACATATTTCATCGTTTCGCTCATATAAAAACAAATGCCATGCCAAAAACAATATTTAAGTGCATACTGACAAGGAATATGTCAATCTGTCATTTCCATATTCTCATTGTCATGCGTGGAAAGAGCCAAGGAAGAGGAATGAGCCACCGATGTCATTCTAATTTTGTCATGTGGTAGCCCATGGACTTAAGTTGTATGGCAGCTCCCAAAGAATATAGTTGGTGCAGAGCTGTTACTACCGCACGATACGCATCTTCCGATCCATGTGTTATCGGAAAATGTTGGAGAGTGTTATTGGTGCGGGCAGCACATTCGCCAACGATGGATTGTAGTGTTTTCGCTTGTTCTGCGTTCAAGCACAACACTTTTTCACGTATGTAGTCGTCCATGTGATCAAAGTCGATGCGGTTGCGCAAATAGAGATACAAATTTTCCACCTTATTATATAGTTCCCAATCTTCATCCCAATATTTGGCTACAGCCATGCCAATGTACATCATCCAACCAAAAACAACGGTAGGGTATTTATTAAATTCACGTACAGCATCGGGCATATAAGCGTTAGCTATTTGTAGCCACTTCTCTTCAATGTCGGGTGCATCGGGTAGGTGGGTGTCCACTTTGTTCAGAGATAGCAGGTAGTTGTAAAGGTCTTTTTGTAGTGTTCTCGCAAATTCGGTGACAGGTTGATTCTCATTCATCATATATTTCTTTTGAAAAGGGCAAAGTTAGAAGGCATCCCTTAGTTTTATCATTACCACAATTGATGTATTGCAAAATTACGAATTTATTGTGTTGAATACAAAGGGGCAAATAGAAAGTTTTGCAATTTTACTTCACTCAACAATATTTTCAAAAAACATTACTGTTCTTTTGTAGTTACAAAAGCGATATCTATTTTTGTACTTGACATTATATTTTAATAAAAATAATCAATAAGAAAACCATATCATTCCGCCTCATGGCGGTTGATATGGTTAAATGCTTGAAATACCTTAGCCAGCTAAGGCTGTCCGTATCTTGACAAGGTCAAGTTGCTCTGTCTTATCAGAATTTATAGAGAAAACCGGCTAATGTGACAAAAATGTGCATAAAAACGTTTCAACTACTTGTAAATCATTACCTTTGTTCCATTTATATATTTA